>NZ_LRPD01000024.1:0-62444 GCF_001605865.1 Acinetobacter sp. NRRL B-65365
GCCAGCAGTTGCTGTGCCCCAGTTGCCAGCAGTTGCTGTGCCTAAAGCACCAACCAGCACTGAGCCGCTATCACCAACTTCGAGTGAAGCACCAATAACGGAGACGTTCTTAGCTCTAGGCTCGTTAGCAATTAAGTAATCTGTTGCTGACTTTTTATCGCCTACAAATACAGTTCTTGCTTTTGGGAATTTGCATTTTTCACCGAGCATAACAATGCTTTTAAGGTCAACTTCTAACACCATCCATTTGCTATCTGCATCTAGATAGTTAGAACATGAGTGGTCGCCCGAGCCAAATAACCAACCGTGTAATCCATTGCCACATTCTTTGTTTTCAACCCAATCTGCTGCAACAGTTGTTCCACCTACATCAGCCCATTGGAAACCGCCTCGGCTAGTTAAATCTGATTTGCATGTTCTCAATACAAGTGCAGTGTTATTTTTAGTTCTAGCCATGATTAATTCCCCCAGAACATGCTATGAATAAAGAATGTGAGGGCATACCAAAGCACTAGGCCTGTGCCCAGAAAAGCAAAAAGTTTTAGTGTATCGATGAGATTTGCCACAAAGTGATCCCACAACGGAATTTGCATATCCTTTGCAGTAGGCTCGGTGCAACATGGGCGAGTCGTTTGACTCTGGATAGATTTATGTTTCATAATTGCCTCGTTGTTTGAAGCACATCGGAAGGTAAGAGAGTCGGTGTGCTTTTTTTGTTTACGAGGTAAATATAGAATATTCTATAAAAGTAATCAATAGATTTATCTATATATTGTCTATATTGATCTATTTGTTTCTATTAAATATTTGAAAATATAGATTAAAAAAATGTAAAAAAATTCTTGAAGGCATTAAAAAACCCGCCGAAGCGGGTATTTATTCTATATTTATTTAGCCAGCTCTATAGAACTGTCGACCAATCACTCTAAAGCTTGCGCCATTCGCATCAGTTATAACCTTATCTCTATATTTTGGGTTGAGGCTATGAAGAACAAGCTTTCCGCCTTCCTCTTTAAATATCTGTTTCAACATAGCTTCGCCTTCAAAATAGATAGCATAGAACTCATTATCTCTAATCTCTGTATCTGCCAGATCAATAGCAAAAACATCACCTGCACAAACATATGGTTCTTGTGACTCACCAGAAGCTAAGGCGAGCTTCACATTTTCAGGCTTTACACCATATTTTTTAAAAAATTGTGGAGGGAAATCACGTTTCTCAAGAACTTCATCAAAATGAAATTCAATCGATTCCCCATCCCCACAGGCAAACCGTATGTTCACTAAGTCAATCCAAATTCTTTCATTTTCTTGTTCTTCAGAGCTTACAGTAACGTTTGGAGAAGTATCAATTATCTGACTTAGACTTTTGTCGGTATCTTCAAGCAACTTACCAGTTCTTAACCAATATGGATCGACATTAAGTACTTTTGCGATTTCAGGGAGATGCGAAGATCCACTATTAGGATTTTTTTCAAGATAGCTATAAGAGGGCTGCTTCATACCTACAGCATCAGCGAGCTGCTTTTGTGAAAGTCCCGCCTTAAGTCTAGATTCTTTCAGTCGTTCAGCTTGTGTTGGCATTCCAATAAACTCATTCATGAGAATTTTTCTCAATAATATATAAACATTTCTATCACCTCAAATCGACAAAAAATAACCTATATAGATATGTCTATATATAATTATTGACTGTCTATAGAATATTCTATAAATTATAGATAATCTATATAGGGGATGGTTATGTCATCTAATCCAATTAAAGAGGTTGTAGAACACTACGGAAGTCAGCGCAAAACAGCTGAAGCCCTAGGCATCACGCAACCCACAGTGAACCACATGCTTTCTACTAAGCAAATATCGGTAGAGATAGCACTGCTCATCCAGAAGAAAACAAATGGAAAATTTAAGGCTCTCGATCTTAGACCGAGCTTGAAGCTTTCATTTTCTGAAATCTCGGTTTCATAGGTGGAGTTATGTCCGAGAAATTAACCGAGAGCATTACATTTAAATGCACGTATGAAGAAAAGCGGGCGTTTGAGGAGATTGCTAAGGCCGAAAAGACCGACATATCTAAATTAAGTCGTGTTTGCATGAATCAAAAAATTACTGAAGTAAGAGAGTACATAAATTCTCTCTCATCGTTCGCATGTCTTACCACAGATACAAGAGATTCAAATTTCGAGCTGGCAGCACCCCAACCGATTATTGATGTCACCCCAAGAAAAACAACAGGCACAAAAAAAGTCCATCTGCTGGAACAGATAGACCTTCTTGCCGTTCACATTAATTAATAAACGGATATTACGAATGCCAAATTTAGCACACATACCGCCGCCCACACAACAAGGGGAAGTGGTTCAATTTCCAAAAAAAGAGCATGCAACTATGTCGAAAATAGAGAGAGGGTATACGCGCTTACCCAACATGCTTATTGACGATCTAGTTATGGCTCAATTAAGCGATAAGGCTTTTAAATGCCTAATGTTTATTGTTCGTCAGACTGTAGGTTTTGATAGAGACTCGGACAACATCTCTATTACGCAGTTTCAGAGCATTTGCGGGATCAAAAAACGTGACACTGTTATGGCGGTAATCAAGGAGCTAGAAGACTGCAAAATCATAAAAGTGGATCGCAAAAAAGGTTGTTGGAATGTCTATTTTTTCACTCCTAACCAGTACCACGAAACGGGACTAGTCCCACGAAACGGGACTAGTACCACGAAACGGGATGAGACTAGTACCGTTAAAAAGGACGGGACTAGTACCACGAAACGGGACACTACAAAAGAAAACTCTAAAGAAACACCTAAAGAAAATAAAAAAAATAAATCTCTTGTGGATAAATCTGAATCGGAAATGTTTAGCAATTCGATTCAATACCACGTTGAGGACAATGCCCGTTACACACTTCGAGAGCTGGCGAACGTGTACATGATCAAAACTGATTTTGCAGATCAGGCTAAAAAACAAAATCCAGAACTCACCGATGAATCGATTGTCGAGGAATTAAAAAACTTCGCTCAGTGGTCAACAGGTCGAGAGCCAACAACGGCACAAGGCTGGATGAATTACTGGATTTATCGAATCCAAAGTTTGTCTAAACCAAAAACCAGACGTGTACGCCAATCAAAACCATCGGGCAGTAAAAATCTTTCTGATTCTCAAATCGACATGTTCAGCAAAAAACTCTGTGCATTGAGCGATTTTGCTTGCACCTACGCAAACACTGGTGAATCGCAGAAAACTTTTGAATCCCGTATCGCTACAAAACTTCGTGATCCTGAAAACCTAAAACATTGGGCTTCATACCTTCGTGACGTTGGATTCGTTGGAAATCTGGAGGGCATGGCATGAGACCAGTCACCAGCACCCACATCGAAACAGACGGTACGTTTTGGAAAAAAGAAAACAGCACCTGGTTTCACTACAACGAGCATTTCAAAAAATGGATGCCATACGTTGGAAAAGTTGATCGAAGTTTTTTAAACAAATTACAAGAGCTGGGAGGTTAAAAATCATGAGATGGAGTGAGCAGCAGCTTAAACAACATCAAAACAAACGCCAGAACGTGGATAAAACAGCCGTGATTGAACGAAAAGAGAAAAACCATACCAATGTAGCAGAGGTATTAAAAGAAGCGCATACGGGTGAAATAAGAGCGTTTTACGAAAGTGATCTAAAACAGCTTTTGAATTGTGAAATTGGAATGATACCGCCGTCAGTAAATCACTACTGGGAAAGATCAGGACGAGGCTATCGGTTATCGAACAAAGCACATGATTTTCATGATCTCGTTCGTGTAGTTGTTCCAGCACTTCAAACAACAGCACGTTTAAAACTTGAGGTGACTTTTCATTTTCAAAACAAACAGCGCCGTGACATCGATAACTACTTGAAAGCAACAATCGACAGCTTGGTGAAATGTGAATTTTGTGTTGATGACGAACAGTTTGATGAGCTCGTTGTTAAGCGCGGAAGCATCATCAAAGGCGGATTATTAAAACTAACCGTGAGTGAGGTAAGAGGGTGAATATGCATATTGATTATTTAGTTTGGTCTAACTCTTCGCGCGCGCGCACGTGTTTTGTCGAGGCCAGAAAGCAAGCTAAGGATTTTCTTAAAGAAAAAATGACTTATAAGAAACCAGACTTTCCAAGAATGATCTTGGATTTACGCAACCTGAAGTGGTCGCACTTACGCATAGCGCATGTATTAGATCTCAAATGCGCATCAACGGTTTCAGCATGGGCAACAGGTACACGTCCTTTCTTTGAGAATGGCGAACACCTTATTGCATTGTGGAAAGATCAAACAGGTTTAGAGCGCGTTCCACGTGTTGGCGAGCACCTAACCTACCGCTATGACGTGAAAGCGATTCATGAGCGAACCATGGCTAATAAAACGCTGGGTGAGCGCAAGTTAAGCACTTCGATTTTCGATTCAATTCTGGACGATGTGACAGAGCAACTTGAAGCTGAAATGTCTTATGAAGATATTTTGCGATTAAACGCTGAATATGGCGCTGGCATCGTAACAGCACAAACAACAAAGGCGCATGGTCTTTATCTTGGCTTAGCAGAGAAGGGCCGAAATAGACGCGCAAACATGACCACCCGTGACGGGGAAGGGCGATGAAATTAACCAAAGCTCAAAGAGCAGACATAAAAATGAAGTTTGGTGGCATGTGCTCTTATTGTGGTGAGTTGCTTGGAGAGAAATGGCAAGCTGATCACTTAATCCCAATTCGTAGAAATGGCGATGGCACCTGCATGAACCCTGAACATGATGTGATTGAAAATCTCATGCCTGCATGTGCAATCTGCAACAAGAATAAGCACTCATTCACTTTGGAGTTTTGGCGTAAGCAGCTAGAAGATTCAAATCGAAAACTACGTGATTACGTTGCCAATTACCGTCTAGCTTTAATGTTTGGTCAAGTTCAAGAGACGACATCAAAAATTATCTTTCATTTTGAGAAGTGGGAGCAAAGCCAATGAACGCGATCTATACCGAAGAAGAAGTATTAAACATCCTTGCTGAGGGCGACATGGATGCAAACGAATTGCTTAACTCCATTGATCCTAATTTTGAGAAGCGCTTTAAGCGCCTAAACACAGCATTATCAAAGCTTCTTGATGATGTGCGCAAAACGTTTCCAGATGCTCAGTATTACAGCCCTAGTGATGGCTTAGCATTACTTTTGGGCAGTTCCCATAGGGACGCAGGAATAGCACAACAAGAATTAGCAGCAGTATATAGCAATGCTTTATGTTCAGTGCTAAGCGGGGGTGACTGGTGATGAACGCAATCCAATTCATAAAAGACCACGGTGTTGAGAAGGCAAAGGAAGTATTAAACAAATACCAAGATTGCTACATGCCAGAAGTCTTTAAGTACTGGTCTGAGCAAATGCAAGATTTTGTGTTAGCGCCTAAATATGCATCTTGCTTGGTTTCAGACCTCAAGCACTTAGTTGAGAGCGTTGATCTCATTGATTCTTATGGTGGTATTAGGCTGCTTGAATATCAAGTTAGATGCCTAGGTCAAGAGATGTCGGATGCATTAAAACAAGCCATCGGAGACTACGAGTCAATCTATTCGGGAGAAGAAGCATGAAAGCTAAAGAATTTAAAAAAGGCGACCACGTAGTTTCAACATGGGGCTTAGAAAAACGCGTCCTAAAAATTGATCTTAAACCAAAACTAAAGAGTGGTGTCTTGTACATCACACTTCTAATCGATGGTGTTCGTCGAGAGTGCTTGGCTCAGTGGTGGCGACATGCAACTCAAGACGAGCAGCAAGCTGGTTTTAGAGATGGAGGTGAGCATGTTTAAGGTCGGGGATAAGGTTATCCGTCACTTTAATGGGAAAGTCTATTTTATTAATCATTTGGTTGGTGATGAGGAGTTCTTAATCTCGCATGGAAAAGACACGTCAGTTTCAAAGTGTCAAATCTGCGAACACATCAGCAACTTGACAATTGCCACACCCGAAGAAATCGCAGTAGGCCACCGCATTGATGGAGAACAGCACAATGATTGAAGAAATTATGAAACACGCTCCGAAAGGGGCAACTCATTGGCAGGCTGGTGTTTATTACAAAGAGAATGAATATGGCGTCTGGTCAATATGGGATGAAAACGAATGGAACAGTTCATTCCGATTTCCTGATGGATTTATGACAACCATTCCGAAATCTGTTGGCATTGATCAAGGTCGAGATATCACCAACTCCTTAGAAGACCTCCGCGACTGTGACACATCTCCAAATTGCAAGAAGTTTGAAGAGCAGGTGAAGTGATGAGAAGTGAATTTGTTATTTGGTTTGAAAAAAGACATGGTAAGCAGCCTCATTCTATGGCGGGGGATTATGCCAATTACACGTATTTAAAGCATGAGGCTGAAAAGGCTTGGAATCACCGCCAGACCGAGGTGGATGAGCTGCAAAAGCGGGTGGATGCAGTGGTTAGTGAAATTGAAAAGCTGCATTTGTCAGGTGTTATTGGTTGGGGCACGGTTAAGAGGTTAGAGCAAGCGCTCAAGGGGGAAGGATGATCAAATTGCATGTCTTTTTCCTATGTTTTTACGTGCTATCTAGTTTTGGTGCATTAATGACTGGTGATCAGGTGATGTCTTGCTTTAGCGGCATCTATGCAATGGTATTTGCATTAGCTCTCATATTTTCACCAAGAGAGGTTTGACCAATGACCACATTCAAAGAGGCTCAAAACTTTGGCATAATACGTCAAAGGAGATAAAAATGGTTCAAGAATTATATAGTTGGGTGGAGTTTGTTTGGGAGCTTCTTGGGAAGAGTCAGGTACAAACAGTTATAGCAATTGTTGCTTTTTGGCTTGCCTACAAAGGATACTTGAGGGTGTTAGATCAGATTAAGATAACAAATGCTCAAGAAAACGAATCATATGAGCAAAGAAATTATGAGCTAAAAATAGAAGTAATGAGTATGCTACTGCAAATTATTAATACTCTTCACAATCAAATAAATGATTTACTTGAATTAAAGAACGCGGCTGAAAATACACCAACTGAAAATTTAAGCGAAGAAGAAAAGCAAGACATGCTATTAATACTAGACATGTTAGAAAAAAAGATCTCAGAAACTGAGAGCTTGCAAAGCCTAATGAATGAATTTTCTAAAAACCTAAATAAAGTAGATAAATTTGATTATAAAAAGTACAGGGGGAAGTTGAATGATATTTATGAAGCATTATTTGCTTCACTTCACAGGGCAAATGAAATTTCAATATTAAAAACCAAATATCTAAAAGAGGATTAGAGTTTTAATCACACAACCAAACAGAACAACCAGAATCACAAACTAGCCCTTACAAACCAGTGAGGGCTTTTTTAATGACTACACGTCGTCAAGTACAAACACCAGGCAAAGCAGCCGATCCAGTAGAACAGCCGCAAGAAGTTGAGCAAGTAGCAACGGAAGCGGCTGCCGAAACAGAATCACCCAAGACAGATAATCTTGATCCTGAAAATCCAGCCGAGACAGTAGAGCAAAGTGATGAGCCGTCTTTGGGTGGTGGTGTTCTAGATCCAGCTTTAATTCTCCCTGAAATCCTTGAAACGGTTCGCCGAATTGAAGAGCAGTTATTAAACGGTTCACCTAGCACACAAGTCAAAGCCAAGCCGAAAAAACAACGTTTTAAATATGTGGAAGGCAAAGGCCATATTTTGGTGGAGGAATAAATCATGTGTGACGGTGGATTTATTCGAAACACTGCGAAGCTTTTTGGCTTCGATACAGGCCAGAACACAACCAAGCCGTTTGACGCTGAGGCAGAACAGAAGAAGGCAAATGATGAGAGCGCACAGGCTAGCAATGAAGCTATTGCGGCTCGCAACAAGCGCAAAGCTGCAACTGTTCTGTCATCTCAGGAAAACACAACAACTCAAAACAAGACAACGTTAGGGGGTTGATGTGGATAAAGCGGCACAATTGGTTAAGCGGCTTGGTCAACTTAAATCTTGTCGAGCTGTGCATGAGCAACATTGGCGTGAGTGCTACAAATATGGAGCACCTGAGCGCCAGCAATCTTTCAGCGGCGAGACTGTGGATAGTACGCGCAAAACTGAGCGAGCCGATTTATTAGATTCAACTGCGAGCTGGTCTATCCAACAGCTCGTAGCATCACTTATTTCAGGCACCACGCCTGCAAACTCATTGTGGTTTCGCGCCGTGCCAGATGGTATCGATGATCTTTCTGAAATCACTGAAGGTGAGAAGTGGCTTGATCAAGCTTGCAAGTTTATCTGGCGTAACATTCACGGCTCAAACTTTGATAACGAGGCGCACGATAGTGTGCTGGACGGCGTTGTTGCTGGCTGGGCTGTGCTTTACACGGACATTGACAGAAAAGAGGGCGGTGGATTTACATTTCAAGCTTGGCCTATTGGTGAATGCTACATTGCATCAACACGTCAGGATCAGGTTGTAGACACCATTTATCGTGAATATGAAATGAGTGCAGCGGCTATCGTTGCTGAATATGGCGAGAAAAGTGTTAGCGAGAGTGTGCTAAAAGCATCGAAAGATGAGCCAGATCGTAAGTTTAAAATCTTGTGGGTAATTCAGCCACGCGATGGTTATGTTGAGCCGAAGGATGATAGACCGCAACATCCGAAGAAAATGCCTTTTGAATCTGTTCATATTGAATGTGATTCAAAAACCATTTTGCGTGATTCAGGCTATAACGAGTTCCCATGTGCATGTCCACGTTATAGAAAGATACCGGGTTCTGTATACGGAAACGGACAGATGTCTATTGCATTGCCAGATGCTAAGCAGCTCAACAAGTTACAAGAATTGGTTATTCAGTCTGGTGAACTGTCGATAGGTGGTATGTGGGCAGCTAAAGACGGCGGCGTTATGAACGTGCGTACTTTACGTTTAGGGCCACGCAAGATCATTGCTGTTGATAATGTTGATGATATTAAACGTTTGGACGATGGGACAAATTTCCAAGTCGCTGAATACATGGTTACTTACCTTCAAACGAATATCCGCAAAGCTTTGATGGCAGATCAATTGCAGCCAGCCGATGGGCCTGCAATGACGGCTACCGAAGTTCATGTGCGTGTTGACTTAATTCGTCAGCAGTTAGGGCCGTTGTATGGGCGCTGGCAAGCTGAATTTTTGATCCCGTTGTTAGAGCGTTGTTTCGGTCTGGCTTACCGTGCTGGTGTGCTTGGTGATCCACCAGAAGAACTGCAAGGCAGCAATCTTTCATTCAAGTTTGTTTCACCATTGGCACGTTCACAGCAATTGGAAGATGTAAGTGCAATTGAACGATTGATGACAGCTCTACAGACCTATGCGCAAACATATCCAGAAATGCTGGACAACATTGATCCTGATGCTATTGCGCAAGTGACAGCTTCAAGTTTAGGGGTTCCAGCCGAAGTTTTACGTACCAAAAAACAAATTAATCAAGTGCGTCAGGTGAAAGCACAAGCACAACAAGGCCAAATGCAGCAGGCACAAGAGGCAAGCTTTACCGACAATCTAGGTAAAGAGGTAGCTAAAGGTGTGGGTCAGTCAATGATAGAGGAGCAACGACCATCATGATTTATTTAGCACCAATTTTAATTGCTGTGATTATTGCTATCTGTATTGGCTGGTGGCGAACTTATTCAAAGCTATGTCAGCAGAATGATTTGAATGAGATTCTGAAGTCTGAAAACTGGACGTTGCGACAATCTCAAAAGAATGGCTCTGATGATGATGGAGAAATGGGCGTGTTTAGGATTTCCAAGCGTCTTAAAAACAAGCCCACACCACTGGACTATCACGCACTATTCGAGGCCTCTCATATTGGGAGAAGCATCTTAAATGACTTGGCTGAGCGCTTTGGTGGCGCAACTTATGTCAGCGGTGGAATGGAAGCAGATCGGGAACAGTGCTATAGAGCTGGACGAAAATCAGTACTAGATTTTATATGCATTCAACTATCTAGAGCATTAGAGCCTGAAACGCACAACCAAATAGAATGACCAACACAGAAAACTAGCCTCCATACAAAGGAGGCTTTTTTATGTCTATTGATAACCAAGAAAACCCAACTCCAACAGATACACCGCCTGCAACTCCACCAGCGGATAACACAACTTTGGGCGGTGGTAGTGATGTGCCAGCAACAACACCGCCAGCAGACCAACCGCCACCAGATACGCCAGCGCCGTTTAATGCTGATGATTACAAGGTTGAGCGCGATGGATTTGATTTTGAAAACTTCAAAACAGAAAACGGCGATTTCTTAAAAGCAGCTCATGAGCTTGGCATTAATCCAAAGCAAATGGAGTTTTTAATAGGGACGCAGATCGACAAGATTTCTGGTCAGATTGAGCGGCTATTTGAAACCCATTCAGGCGCAACAACAGCCAATCTTCAAAAAGAATGGGGCGATAAGTTTACTGAAAACGTAGGGTATGCAAAAAAAGCAGCATTGGCAGCAGGAATCACACAAGAGCAACTTGAAGATCCACGTATTGGGTCAAACGAACAGTTTATTAAGTTGGCTGCTTACTTCGGCTCTCAACTTCATGAAGACACCCCACCGTCAAACACACAACCAAACAGTAGTGAGTCCATCCAACAATTACTCGCAAGCGAAGCGTATAGCAATGCTGATCATCCCGATCACAGGACTGTCGCTTCAAAAGTCAACGATTTTTACGCGAAAAATCATCGGGATTAAGGGAGCACTAAAATATGCCTCAAGATATGGCGACAAACGGGGGAATGATCACGGCGGCGTTTAAACGTCAGTTTCATGATGCATTCGAAGTTCAATGTCAACAAAAGAAATCTGTTCTTCAGGTTGGTGTGAAAGATCGTGGATCTGTCCAAGGTTCATCTTTCACAATTAACGATCTTGGAACAGTAGAGATGCAACCATCAGGTGATCGTTTTGGCGATACGGTTTGGTCTGTTCCAGAAGCTGGTACACGTTTAGCGCTCATGGCGGATTATGATTTGTTCGTCCCAATCGAGCCACGCGATGAGCCAAAGCTTGCAGCAAATCCGACCAGTGATTACATGCAGGCATGCTTGGCAGCTGAAATGCGTCAACGTGATCGTGTTATTTACAATGCTTTTGGTGCCGCAATTAATCGCAAAACCGCCGATGGAGAAACTTACACACCAACACCATTGCCAGCAGCTCAGCTAATTGGTGCTTCTGGTGCGCCAATGAACAAAGCAAAAATTGTCCGTGCACGTAAGTTATTCCGTGCGAATCATGCGGACAATGAAACGTTGTACATGATGTATAACGCCGAAATTTTGGAGCAAATCTTAATTGATGATGAGCTTACAAAATGGGATCGCGAAACCATTCAAGCCATTCAGGATGGTGACGTAGCGAAAAAATGGGCTGGCTTCTTATGGCTTCCGTATGAAGATCTTAAATCTGTTACTACAGGAACAGCGCCAAATGAGGTGACAACTCAAACAACGTTTGCTTTCGCGCAAGGTGCTGTTCATTTTGCCCGTGTGCCGATTAGTAACTTCGATATTGCTGTACGTGCTGACAAGAAGAACGTTAAGCAAATTGGTGGTATCGCTTCTTATGGTGCTGGTCGCGCCAACGAGCAAAAAGTTGTCGGTATCGACTTTGTAGTTTAATACCCAACCAAGCAACACCAAACCTCAACCACGATAGCGAAAAATGGTTGAGGTTTTTTTATGAACGTTACAAAGATAAGTATCTGTAATGCAGCTCTGGGTATGATTGGCGCGCGGTCAATCCAGTCCTTTGATGATGGAACAAAAGAGGCTGAATATTGCCGTAACTTTTACGAGTCACAACGCAAGGCTTTATTGCGACAATACCCTTGGTCATGCGCGAAGAAGCGCACACGTTTAGCGCCATTAAGCACACATCCTACTTTTGGTTACCGCCACGCATTCCCATTGCCAAGTGATTTTATCCGCTTATTCGATGCTGGTTGTAAGCGATTTGAAGTGGAAGGTCGATCAATTCTAGCGGATGCAGATGTAATCAATTTGATTTACATCTTTGACAACAACAACGAAGACACATGGGATTCAATGCTTGTTGAGTGCATGGAGCTGCAACTTGCATCACGTCTATGCAAGCCGATTACTGGAAGCGATGCGGCAGGCCAGACAGCATTATCACTCTTAACCAAGCGATTAGAAGAAGCGCGTGGCATAAGTGCGCAAGAAACACAGAGTGAATCGCTACAAATGGAGGATTCTGTTTTATTGGGAGCACGCTACTAATGAAACAATTCACGATCAAAAACAACTTTAGCGCTGGTGAGTTAAGCCCGTTACTTGGTACGCGCACAGACATTCAGCAGTACAGCAACGGCGCAAAAGAACTGTTTAATGTGATTCCACTTATTGAGGGTGGATTCAAAAAAAGACCAGGCACAAAGTTTCGCCTAGACACACAGGCATTAAGATTAATTCCATTCATCCCTAAGTCAAAAAATCCATTTCTAATCATGCTTGGTATTGGGAAAATGTGGATCTATAACCCACGCACACATCTTATTGAAAAGGAATTTAATACACCTTATGACACGGCGCAAAAGGTGGAGGAGGTGCAAGTTGCGCACACTCGTTACCGAATGTTCTTTGTTCAAGGTGATACACCAGTTCATCGGCTAGTCACATCAAAGGTTTTTGATACATGGCAATTTGGTGCATTCGTTTTTAATATCGCGCCATTGGATGATGAAGGGCGTTATCCCAATGTTGCACTTACGCCGTCTGGTGTAGAAGTGGGGATGACTGTTACGTTGTCTGCCGCCTCATATCCTACGTGGGACGCCGAAACAACTTACATTACGGATGACCGTGTAATCTTTGCTTCAAAGACATATAAAGCGCTGACAGAATCAAAAGGCAAGCAGCCAGATGAAGTTGGATCTTTATACTGGGAAGAGGTAACAGGATCGGCAGCGAACATCTTCACATCTGAGGATATTGATTCAATCGTTACCCTGAACGGTGGTCAGGTTCAAATCACATCAATTGATAATCCCTCGGTAGCACGTGGCATTGTGATGGTGAAGCTCACAAGTGACATTCAGGCTATTGCCAAGTCATGGCATATTTCCGCTGGTGCATTCTCAGATGAGAAAGGGTATCCGCGCGCTGTATCATTTTTCAAACAGCGCCTTGTCTTTGCCAATACAGATACATCGCCTAATTTAATCTGGTTCTCCGCAATTGCCGATGATGGTAATTTTCTTACAACCTCTGATGATTCAGATGCAATCAGCATGGCATCCTCATCGGCTCAGTCAGACAATATTTTATTCCTTGTGCAGCGTGGTGGCGTGGCAGTGCTGACAGGTGGGGCTGAATTTATTGTTTCGTCAACTGGTGCGTTTACACCAAGTACAGCACAGATCGAAGAGCAAACAGCCTACGGTTGTCACCCAGATGTACGCCCTTGTCGTGTGGGGAATGAGGTTTTATACGTTCAGCGCGGTGGTGCGCGCCTAAGAGCTATGTCATATGACTACACAACTGATGGACTTGTCTCTGACGATCTAACAGCGATTGCGCCTCATATTGCCAAAGACCAAGGCGGCTTTGCTGAAATTACTTACCAGCAGACACCTGATTCGATTGTTTGGTGCGTCCTTAATAACGGTACAGTTGCTGCTTTGACATATAACAAGGCTCAAGCTATGGCGGCGTGGTCACATCATGACTTTGGGGGCAATGTTATTTCAATGTGCTCAATACCGACCAATCTTGGTGATGATCAATGCTTTATGCTTGTTGTTAGGAACGGCGTTACTGTTCTCGAAGAACTGTCCGAAAATTCATTTAGTGATTGTGAGATTGACAAGGATTTCAACGGTAATACTGCATTGGTGCCGAATATAGGTCTACTTAGCAATCCGATAGCAAGCTTCAGCAATAATGATGGGCGCTTTTACACTGACGTTACAGTGAATGGTCTTGTTGTAAAATTAAACAGTTCACTAAATCAACTGGTTCACTTAGGAAACCATTTTGTTTGTAGAGCTGCTCTTTATCCACCAAATCTTGCTCAAGCGCCAGCGACCGTTCTACACGATAAGCTACAGTTGAATAGCGTTTTTGTTTTTCTGTATGAGAGCTTAGGTGGCGAGGTGATTAACTGTGATCAGCCACCACAGCCGCTTCAGTATAAAAACTTTGATCAATCTGTTTTCCAGAATAAACCTTTCACTGGTTATGCCGAAATAACCCTAAAAGGCTGGGAAACTGTCTATGACTTTACCCTTCAAATAACACACGACAAACCATTACCTTTCTATGTGCAAGCTATCTCATCACGGATTTCAATCAATGAGAGATAGTTATGCTTGTCAGAAAAGCAACATTAAATGATCTTGATGCGCTTGTTGATTTTGGCAAGCGCATTGTTCATGAAGCACCTAATTTCAATCAATTCAATGAAACATCTACACGCTCATTTTTGGGCACTTTAATTATTGAAGGTAAGTCTGTATTTGTGGCTGTTGATGAAGATCAAAAACCTATCGGCACAATGGTAGCGACAACTGGCATTGAATGGTTTAGCGGAAAGAAGGTTGCTTATGAGCTTTGTTTATACGTCCTCCCAGAATGTCGAAACTCAAGTGCTGGCAGTGAACTGATCAAAGAGTTTGTTGTCTGGTCACAAGAGCAGAAGGTCGATGCAATTCACTCAGGCACAACTACTGGAATCAAATCCAGTGATGTATCCAAACTGTATGAAAGCTACGGCTTTACCTGTACAGGCCTTAATTTTTCGAAGGAGGTCTAAGTATGTGGTGGATGGCACTTATTCAGGCAATTAAGGAAAAGGTTGATGGCGCAAAAAATACAATCAATAACGCCACAACTCTACGCAACCAAGCTGAAACAACAGAGGCGCAAGGGCGTGTTGATGCACAAAGCATTTTAAATCAAGGCCAGAAGATGCAAAGCAGTGCGCGTGCTGCGGCTGCTGAAAATGGCTTAAATGTAGATGTAGGAAGCGCTGCCGCAATTCAAGATCAGATTGCTGGCGATTCCGCTGCAAACGCTTATATCACTAAGTCACAAGCAAACTATGCAGCAAGCCAGATGCGCGCAGAGGCAAGCGATTCTCTTGACCGCACGTTCAGTGATTTAGGGCCGTTAAAAGGCTTAGCTAAAAAGGGATGGAAATAATGAAGATACCTGTTAGCCAAGGCGTAATAACTGGAACAACTCAAAGAGTAGGTGACGCAGCTAATCCGGGTGGATACCGTCCAGATAATGCTGCTATGGGTGTGTTTTCTGCAATCATGGGTAGACAGCAACAAGTATGGCAGAAAGAGCGCGCACAAGAAGAAAACAGCGCTAAGCTACAGCTTGATGATGTGCTGACTACAGACTTTAGCAACAAAGTAACCGATTTAAAGAATCAGGTTGGTAATGGTGTTTTATCGGCTGAACAAGCCAATAACGATCTTTCAGCATGGTCAAATGATCGGTATGCACAGTTGGAAGAAAACTTGCCACAACACGCCAAGCCACAATTAAAAAACTATTGGGCACAATCTGTAAATAATCAGCGTAGTTCGTTTTTCCCATTACAACTGAGAGCTGATGAACAGAAAGGCGTTGAATTAGTTGATCGTGCTTTTGGCATAGCTACGCGATTGCCCACACAAGAGCGTGAATCATACTTTAAAACATATCTTGATAATGCGCCTATCTCCGAAGCAGAGAAGTCACAGCGCATGCAAAAACTTCGCGAAGAGTCGAATAAAATTGACCTTGATGGGCGTATTTTATCTGCTGTTAATTCTGGTAGTGTCGATGAGCTAAGTACTTTAAATACCGATCTAGATAAGGGTGCATACGGATACTTAAACGGCGGTCAAGTGCAGGACTATAAAGCCTCTATCTCAAGTAAGATCCATACCCTTCAGAACCGCCAACAGATTGAAGAGAATAAGCGTCTTACTGAATCAAATAAAGTTTTTAATGAGTTTAAACAGTCTGTTTTGACTGGTCGAAACTTAGATGCATCCTATGTAGATAACGTTAGAACGGCTGTTAATGGTACAGATAATCAGGCTGATTTTGACTTTTACATGGGTCATTCAAGCAACTTCCAGAAGTTCTCAAAGCTAAGCACAACTGAGCAGCTTAAGATGCTTAACGATCAAAAGGCGTTATTAAAAAATTCATCTTCTTCGGATCCTGTGCGCGAAGAAAAAGTGATGAATGTTTACCAGTCCATCTATGACGAAAAGATCAAATTAGCCAAAGACAACCCAAGTCAAATTTTGGCTGAAAATGGTATTCAGTTACCAGACATCAATCCAACAGCTATTAAAACAAATCCTCAAGGCTTGGCTAAAAATCTGGTCACAGTAGGCACGTATCAACTTGCAATGAAAAAGAATGATCCTAACGTTGCTATTAAGCCAATCTCTACGGATCAACTACCACAGGCAATCGACGAGTTTGATAAATCAAGTGTTGACCAGAAGTTAAACTTAATCAGCAACTTGATTGGGCAAACTAAAGGGATTACTGGCGGTAAGCAGATTTGGCAAGAAACACTAAAGCAACTAGGTAGCGGATCACTGAATTATGTTGCCGCTGGAACAGCAAGGTTAAACAATTTTAAATCAACCGAAGGCCGTGAGCTTTCCACATCAATCATTTCAGGTACACAGCTATTAAAAAATAAGCAATTCACAATGCCTAAAGAAGCTGACTTACGCGCATCCTTTAATGATTATGTAGGGCAGACAGTGTCGGGAACCACCGCCAATGATGCATATGAAGTTTTCAAAGCTGTGTATGCGGACACGATGGTTTCACGGGGTGAGGCGCATTCTAAAGCGGATGAATTGCCAAACAAGGAAATTGCTGAATTTGCTTTAGGTTTTACTACTGGCGGCATCTACGATCAAGACGGCGGATTCAGAAATTACATGGGTGGTAAATACCAGTCATGGAAAGTGACCAAGCCCTACGGAATGACAGATGATGCATTTTCGTCACGCTTAGATCAAGGCTATAACGTGATTGCTCAACAGACGGGGATAAGTGCTGCCGAACTTAAAAATCTTCGCTTAAGACAAGGGAAGTCGAGCAGTACAGGTGAACTACAATACGATTTAATTAACGAGCGCGGACAACCATTGGTTGTTAATAAAGCTGTTTGGCGTATCAAAATGAGTGGAGTAACTAAATAATGAGCTGGTTAGATACTTTTTCAGATGATGAGCAACAGTCCGTAGAGGAACTGCAAAACAAAGGTCTTGGCGCGAAACCACAACAACCTAAGGAAGTAGGCTTATTTGATGGTGCTGCTTCTTCGCCGTTTCGCGGTGCTGGAGCTGGTTTTGCTAAAGTAGCCGATGTGGTTGCCGCGCCTGTGGATGCTGTTACAGATCGCTTGGCTTACAGTTTCAAAGATGTCTCAACAAACAACTTCATCGAGCCTTACGAAGAGTTTAAGGCTAAACGAGAAGTAGCACGCGACAACATAGTTCTTGAGGGTATAAGCAACCTAGAAGATAAAGAGAATACCGGAACAGTCGGGCAAATTGGTTTTGGCTTAGGCGACTTTGCAACACGTGCAATCACGGGTAGTGCATTGGGTGGATTAGCTGGCGCAATAGGGGTTACGGGTGGGTCTGAAACAAATTACAAATACAAGGATCTTGTTAGAAAAGGTGTTGATAGTGAGACAGCATTAAAGGTTGCTTCTGTTGATGGTGTGGTTGCTGGTGCTTCTGCTGCTTTGCCTTTGTCTTACGGTTTAAGAGGCACAGGTGGAGTACTGGCTGATGCGGCCTTGTCGGTTGGTGGCGCAACAGCGCTATCTACTGGTGGTCAATTTGCAAGTGGTGAGATTCTTGAAAACGCTGGCTACAAAAAACAAGCCAAAGAATACGAAATCACATACCAAAGCGTAGGTACGGATCTGCTTTTGAATGGCTTATTTTTTGGTGCAAGCCGTGGTTATGCTCGTTATCTCGATAAAAGTGTTAAGGCTGAACTGGATAGCTTAAACCAAAATCCAGAAGCCAAGTCTACAGTTGTTGAGAGTACACTTGAAGTTAACCGAATGCAGATGGATGACTCTGTTGCACCTGTAAAGCCTGCAAACCCGATTCAGGAAAATAACCATTTAATTAATCTTGACGATGCTACAGATCAAATTAGAACAGGTCGCCCAGTAAATGTCGTTAAAGATGTGAAGGGGGATGAAAAGAGAAAACCGTTTGATATTGAATCTAGTGCATTACCAGCCAATGCAAAATTGATTGCACGCAAAGCAAATCAGGACGGCGTAGACCCCACTGTTGCGCTCACTATTTCTCAACTTGAAAGCAATTTTAATCATACTGCCCAGCCACCTATAGGTAAGGATGGAAAGCGATTATCATCTGCTTTTGGTTTATTTCAAGTGCTTGATAAAACATGGGGGAATCTAGGCGGAGGTGATAGGCGCAATGTAGAGGAGCAGATCCGCGTAGGCCTGAAACATATTAAACATGCCAACAACTACATTAAACAAAAACTAGGGCGAGAGCCTATTGCCCATGAACAATATCTTGGGCATTTACTGGGGCCAGCTGGTGCAGTTAATGTTTTAAAAGCTGACCCAAGTGCAAAGCTGATAGATGTAGTCCGCAAATATGATCCTGAGAATGCAAATAAAATTGTAAAGAATAACGGCATGTCAGGCATGACTGTTGAACAGGCAATTGATAAGTGGCGTAAAAAATGGAATACCGTAAGCGCTCGTTTTGGTGGGGAGAGTCGAAGCACAGCTTATGGCATGGATGGTACAAGCTATGATGTTGCTTATGAGGTTAAAGACCTGAATGACCTTATTGCATCAAATGATGCTTTGTTTGCTGTAAACCCACGTTATCCAGCAGAGCTACAGCCCCGTGATCGTACCCGTGAAGCATCACGTCAGCAGATTGAAAGAATGGCAGATGATCTTAAGCCTGAATTGCTGGGCGAGTCATATAAGCTTTCTGACGGCGCACCGATCATAGGATTGGACAATGTTGTTGAATCGGGTAATGGGCGCACCATGGCAATATCAAAAGCATATGCGGATGGTAAGGCAGAGGCGTATCGCAAGTTTGTCAGTGATTATGCAAACACTCGAGGTTTTGATATCTCAGGTATTAACAATCCTGTTTTGGTGCGTACACGTATTAGTGATGTTGATCGTGCAAGCTTTGCAAGGCTTGCAAATGAAAGCGATGTAGCACAATTCAGCGCTTCTGAACGTGCCAAAAGTGACGTTAATCGCCTGCCCGATGCAAGTATGTTGCGCCTTAATTCAGATGGAAATATCAACCTCGAGGGAAGCATGGACTACGTGCGCTCTTTCGTGGATCAACTTCCACAGTCTGAGAGATCAAATGCGATAACCAGTGATGGACGATTATCACAGCAGGGTAAAACCCGTATCGAAACAGCTTTAGCAAGTCAGGCATATGGTGATTCAAATCTGGTAGCGCGCCTATCAGAGAACATTGGAGAAGAGGGTAAGGTTGTATTAAATGCTTTGTTGCGTTCTGCGCCTCAACTGGCTCAATTAAGCGATTTAGTCAAACAAGGTGGTCGCTATCCAAATACGATTGCAACGGATCTGGCACAGGCTGCACAAAAGCTAAGTGATCTAAAAGCGAATGACTTAAAGGTTGATGATTATTTAAATCAAGGTCAGTTGATTGATGATGGCCTATCACCTAGTGCGCGTGAATTTTTACAAGTATTTGATCAGAACAATAGAAGCTCTAAAGCAATCAGTGACTTCATCAAATCTAAAGTTGATGAGGTTGAAGCTTTGGGAGATCCACGGCAAGGCTCTTTGTTTGGGGATACACCAGATGATATTGCCTTTCTGAACATCTTGAATGACAACCCCAATCAGATGATTGCGGTAAAGCGTATCACTGAAGATGGGGTGGAAACTGAAACGCAAATACCCTTACACCAATTAGCATCGGAATTAGAAGCTGATGCAAAAAGTGCAGAAATTGAAAATCTAGCAACCCAAACAGCAATTAATTGTGCTTTGCAGTACGGAGAATAATCGATGAAACAACAATGCATTCAAGCTGTAGCACAAGCATTAGGCAAGACAACCTTAAACCAGCAAGAGATCCAGAACATTGAACAGCGTGTCATTGATGCAAAGAAGAACATTGCACGTAAAGACCGCCAGCGCTGGCACAACCTGAGCGATACAGAAAAACTAAAAGAAGCCTCGCAACAGGTCGCTTTAGATATTCAGTCTCAGCTACAGCGTAAAAAACAAATTGCTGTGAATGATGCCATTACACAAAGTAAAAACATTGCCGCGCTGGATCATCCCACATTGCCAGCAAGTGAGGTTGTTGATCGCATGGTTGCTGCGCATGGTGATATGTCTGGGATTCAGTCTATTGACTCTAAGGCACGTGCAATCGCTTCAATTTATCGTGGTGATCTTGTCGATTTTTACACAAACATTAAGGGCGGTATTGGTGTGTTCACCGACCAGAATCTTGTTAAAAACATTATTCAAGAGCGCTTTGGGCAAAGCTCTGGTGATGCTTTGGCAAAGCACATCTCCGATAAAATGGGTGATGTCTTTGAAAATATGCGTGACCGATTCAATCGAAACGGCGGCGATATTGGAAAGCTAGATGATTGGGGGATGCCACAGACACATAATTCTGAAAAACTTGCTGTCGCTGGTAAAGAGCAATGGATGGATGATGCAATCCAAAATATCGACCATAGTAAATATGTACATGAAGATGGAAGCATTTACAGCATGGACGAGCTTAAAGAATTGCTCAGCTATGCCTTTGATTCGATCATTATGGATGGTGCAAATAAAATTCAGGTCGGTAAAGCAACCCCTCGAGGCACATCAAAAGTTACGAGCAAGCATAGTGAAAGCCGTGTGCTGCATTTTAAAGATGCGGATGCTTGGATGGACTACCAGAGCAAATATGGCGGCATGCAGTTTGTAGACTTGATTGAGGCACACGTTTCATCAATGTCTAAAGATATTGCACTTGTGGAGGCTCTTGGTAGCAATCCTAAAACGGCAATGAAAGTTCTTATGGATGCTGCCAAAGCAAAGGATTCAATGAGTGGTGGAACTGACTTGGAAAGGAAAAAAAATTCTGAAAAAGCTGATGCAACTCTTAAACGAGCTCAAGTTATGTTTGATGAGCTTACAGGTGGTAATGCCCCTCAATCGCAAGTGCTGGCAAATTTAGGGCTTGCATATAGATCTATGAATGTTGCATCCATGCTTGGTGGGACAACGCTATCATCCGTAACAGATCAGGCAATGATTGCCAAAACAGCTTCAGTGCATAACATCGCGTATCGAAAAACCTTTGGTGAATTAATCACGCAACTCAACCCAGCAAATAAAGCTGATCGTGAGCTGGCGCATAGTCTTGGCCTCGCAACGGAAGAGATGCTAGGAACTATCAACCGATGGGCGGATGATGGATTAACGTCTGTTTACGGAAAATCGGAAAAGCTTGCAAAAATATCCAATGGCGTAGCATCTCAAGTTATGCGTGTCTCTTTTTTGAATGCATTGACTGCTGCCTCTAAAGTTGGATTCTCAAAAATGCTCATGGCTAAATATGGCGATATGACGCGCTCTAGGGCTTGGAGTGATCTTACTGACATTGATAAGGAGTTACTGACTAAAACTGGACTAAGCGAGCGTGCATGGGAAGTGATGCGCCTTGCAGATCCTGTCCTAGACCGAAAGGGCAATAAACTCATGTCAGCCCGTTCGATTTATGAAATACCAGATTCAAAACTTTCACAGTTTGGAGATCCAAAGCGCGTTCGTGAAGAAGTCGCAACCCAGCTACAGACACATTTACTTGACGAACAAGGTATGGCAGTTATCGAAGGTGGATTGCGTGAGCGTACTTGGATGACTGGTGGTTTAAAACGTGGCACAGCAATGGGTGAGATTCTTCGTTGTACACTTCAATTCAAAACGTTCCCATCCGCATTTTTGATGCGCCAAGGTAGTCGCACACTTGCTCAGAATGGATTGAAGGGGAAGGCTGAATATGGGATGTCTCTATTTTTTATGACTACTTTACTGGGTGCTTTGGTCGTTCAGTTAAAGGAGCTGGCTAATGGTAATGATCCACAAACCATGTGGGATAGTGATGATCCACAAAAAACAACACAGTTTTTTAGTCGATCTGTAGTTCAAGGGGGGGGCTTGTCAGTACTTGGTGATATTGTTGCGGCTGGCGTAGATCCGAGTGGTAGAGGTGTGTCCGACTTTATTGCGGGTCCAGCTGGGGGTGATGCAAAAACAGTACTTGGACTGACTCTTGGTAATCTAAACCAATGGTACGAAGGAAAAGATACCAATGCAGCTAATGAGGCGTTTAAGCTTGCAAAGTCAAAAATCCCAGCACAAAACCTCTGGTATACAAAGGCTGCTGTAAATAGAATGTTCTTTGATGAAATACAAGATAGTATTGCACCAGGTTATAGACAGAAGCTTTTAAGAAAAGCACAACGAGAACAAGGGCGCTCCCGGTGGTGGGGTGATGATATTGCTGATATTCAGGCGCCAGATTTTGAGAGGGTTATTCAGTGAGAAGTTTACTGATTTTGTTATTAATTCTTCCTACATATTGTATTGCTGAAAGTATGATGCTTGATAGAGAGGCAATATTTAGCGATGAAAACACATCTAACATGTTCTCAGTTCCAAGCCACGATGAAAGCAATGCTTTAGAAGGGGTTCGGATGGTTTATTGTGCTGATGTGGCTGACTACCTAGACAAGCCTTTGCAGGCAAAAAAACTTTATGAAAAGGGCTTGCTTTTCATGGATAAATATGTGGAGTCAATTTCAAGATTCTCATTAGAGCATAAAGAGCCTGATATTCTTGATTTCTACAAGCCGCGCTATATCAAGGATAAAGAAATTATTAAAGGTATGATTCTACAGAAAACTCTTGAAAGGGCAAATTTAGATATAAATCCTACACCTTCTATGGTCGAAAAAATCAAACAAGAATTGAAGAATTTCTATTCGGATAGCTGTTCTGATTACCTATAAATAATTATTATTTTCACCCAACCCACCAACACCTAAGCCCTCGCATTATTAAAAATTATGCGAGGGCTTTTTTATGCGTGATGATCAGGCGGAACGAATTAAACAACTATCTGAAGACATAGCGGACGATATGATAAATACCGCTTTAATCGCTATGGATATTGGTTTGGAGTCAAAGCAAGCCCGTGGTGATAAAGGGTTCATGTACAAGATTGTGAAAGATCAAGCTGCGGTAATGGGGGCGCTTGAACGCGTTATCGCAATCAAAGAAGGTAAGGTTTTGCCGATTAGTGCCACACCTGAAACCCAAGAAAAACACGAACAGAATTTAATTAAAAAGGCCGAAGCAGAAGCCGCAAAACTGGCAGCTAAATACAGTTAATGACTAAACCAAAGATAAGCTTTTTAGCGTTTTTTATTCTTTGGGCAGAACTGCAAGGCTGGAAAGTACCGGGCTTTCACGTACAAGTTTGCATCTTCCTAGAGAAATTTTATTTGAATGGGCGCACGGCATTGCTCATGATGCCGCGTGGTCATTCTAAGTCAACGATTCTGGATGTATTTAATGCTTGGGTGATCTATTGCTGGCCTAGCACTCAAATACTCCATCAAGGCACAACCGATGCAGATGCCTATAAGTGTAGTAAGGGTACACGTGATGTTTTGCTTCGCCATCCACTTTGTGCAGATAACCTTGCTGTAGCAATCAAACAGGGTGAAATTGAACGTTGGTTTGTTAATGGTACGGAAGATGTGCGTTATGGGACAATGCTTGCCAAAGGTATCTTGTCAGGTGTGACCGGTCACCGTGCGCACTTCATTCAAAATGATGACGTGGAGACACCCCAAACAACCTCAAATCCAGAACAACGAGAGAAGCTACCTAAGAAACTTAGCGAACAAACGCACATTGCAATACCCGGTGCGAAAAAGCTATGGATCGGCACGCCTCATACATATGACTCATTGTATGAAAAAATCAAAAAACAAAAGAAAGTAGAAAAATTTATTTTAAAAATGTTTGAGCATGAGCGCCGTGTTGAAAATGGCGTTGCTGGGCAGATTGTTAATTTAGATTTTGAGCCGATTCATTCGTTTTGCGGTATTGGTACTGGCTCTAAATACCTTGAAAAAGGCGTGCACTATCAATGCAAAAAAGTGGGAGAGCATTGGCAAGTAACATTGCTTGAAGATCACTACATTACGGATTTCTATTCCGAAGGGATCTGGGCGGAGCGCTTTACAAAAGAAGAAATGGAGGCTCGTCGCGAAGAATGTAAAACACTTAACGAGTGGGATTCACAATACCAGATGCATGCTAAGCCTGTTGGTGATGTTCGCTTAGATCCAGACAAGATTATCCCTTATGACTGTGAACCTGTGCTTAAACGAGCAAACAAGGAATATGTTTTAACCCTTGGTGATCGCCGTTTGGTTGGCGCTTCATTCCGCTGGGATCCATCTTCGGGCAAACTTAAATCCGACATCTCATCGACATCACTTGTTTTCCATGACGAGTACGGGAATAAGTACTGGCATAGAGCAATACCATTAACAGGCCCTGTAACCGTAACCAATGAAGGCGGCGAGATCATAGGCGGTCAAGTGTGGCAGCTTTGTGACATTATCGAGGAGTTTAAGCTACCTAAGGTTGTGATTGAGACAAACGGTATCGGTGGTTTTGCACCAGCATCACTTAAAGCTGCTTTGAAGAAACGCCGTATTAGATGTGTGGTAGAAGAAAAGCACAGCACAGAAAATAAGAATAAACGGATTCTTGAAGGAATTGAATCTCCATTATTGTCAGGCATGTTGTGGGCGCACGTTTCAGTTTTATGGGTAGAGAAGGACGGTGGCGAGACCGAAGATACGCCACAAGTAAAACAAATGCGTGAATGGAATCCTGCTATATCAAGCCAGCCAGATGATTATCTTGATTCTTTATCAGGTGCAATTGTTTCAGCGCCAGAGCGAGTTGGAAGGATACACAACGAAATAGAATCAAATGAGTCCCCTAATTGGAGACCAGACAGTGGCGTATTTGAGGCCACTATGGATTTTAGTTAGGAGTGGCTCAATGTCAGTACCAGAACAGATACCCTACGTTGGTTATTACGCCAATGGAATCACAACCGAATTTCCTATCACTTTTGATTTGCATGATGTCGGGTATCTTGTGGTTACCTTGAATAAGGAAATCCCACAAGGAAGCGTTTACACAGTTGATCTGGTTGGAAAGAAAGTTGTTTTCGCGCAACCACCCAAAGATGGTGATCAGATTGAGTTGTATCGAGATACGGTTTTAAACCGAGATACAGATTATAAAACCTACGACAACTCTTTTCGCCCTGAAGCAGTTAACTATGACTTTGATAAGATCATTCATATTCTGCAAGAGCAGAATATGATTGATGCAGAACTGGCCTCACGTTTAAAACAAGAAATTGAGTGGCGACGTACACACGATGCTAATTTTGATGAACTGGCAAAAATGCGTGATGCCCAGGTGTTCGCAGGTTTAAAGGGATATATAGACACTTTATATGCAGGAACGACTCCAAATATTTTTGACGGTGTAACGGCTGGAATTGTTTTTGCCCTTGATAAGAAAAGTGTTCAAACACATTTAGAAATTATCTATCAGCAGCTAGCAGAGGGTAGTGGATCTATAATAGCGGAAAAAAATAGAGCAATTGCTGCTGAGCAAACTTTGCAACAGAATATTACCTCTGAGGTGGGGCGCGCTATGAATTCTGAGGCCGTTCTGGATGGGAAAATTAATGCAGTAGGTGTGGGTAACAAGGCTTATCTAACTTACACAGAAATGGACGCTGATAAAGCCACAATTCCTACCAACTCAAAAGTGACAGTAACAAGTGATCCAGACTTATCTAAGCGAGGGGATTGGCAGTGGAATGGCTCAGTATTTACAAAATCCCCATATGATCCAATTACCCAATCTAAGGCTTATACAGATCAAAAAGCTTCTGAATCAGACAATAAGATTCTTATTGCTAATTTAGAAACACAATCTGCGGTTTTTGGTACATATAAAAATTTTGCAGCAGGAACATTGAGTAATGGTTATATTTCAAAAACCGATGGTTCTGTTATCTCTAATGCCAATTGGAAGTCGACTGATTTTATTAATGTTGATGTTGGCGCATTACTAAAAAGAATAGGCGCGCTGATTGGCTCATCTTCAACAGCAGCTGCTGTAGCATTTTATGATTCAAACAAAACCTTTCTAGGGATTTATACAGATACTGCGGCAAGTTTCGAAATTAAGCCGACTGACCAATATGCTAATGCACGTTATGTGCGCCTAAGTATTCAGCTTGCATCAGTTTCAACAACTACAATTAATGTTTATGTAAGCAATCCATTTATTGTGGATTTCTTCAAAACCAGTGATGTCGCTAAAGGATACATTACTTTAACTGGGGGTTTTGTTCAATCAGATACATGGGAGACATCGCCTTTAATCTCGGTCAAGCAAGGGCAGAAGTTTGTTTATACTGGCAGGGGTAATGCATCACTTGTTGCCAGTATATCTGCGTTCGATAAACAAGGTGCTTTCTTACAGTCTCTATATTCATCATCAGTAGAGTCTAGTTACAACCTTCTTATATCTGACCCTAATATTTCATATATTCGCGCCTCTTCAGCGATAGCGTATGCACATGCCTTTTCTGGATTTTATATACCTGAGTCTAGACCAAAACAGTATTCAACTATTGTTCCAGATGCTGTTTATGCGCTGAAAAATGAGCCGATTTATTTATATTCTGATGGCATTGTAGGTAATGCTGATAATGTCGCGTGGAACATCTCAGGATCAAATGCACGTGTATGTAAAATTAAGCCCACCACGTCGGCGAGCATACCGGTTCAGATTCAAACAACAGAGGATTTAAACTGGAAAAAAACGCTAGCTTCTTTTCCTGTGTTAGTTACAGACACTCCTATTAATCCAAGTGCAATACGCTATGTTCTAGCAATCGGAGATTCAACAACCAAAGGCTATGAAAAGGCAAAAATTGAAGGTGCATGGCCAAACGAATGTAGTCGTCGTTTGAGTGGAGTTGGGTACCGGTTACTTTCTAATGAATTAAGTCCAGCCCCCTTATCAATGACAAACCTTCAATTCATAGGCACTATTGGAGATCAAATTGTTAAGCATGAAGGGCGGGGTGGCTGGCGTGCGTTTCATTACTTGAATAATGCTTCAGTTGGCGAAACCAACCCTGTAATAAATGCATTTTGGAACCCATCAACATCTCAATTTGATTTGAACTATTACTTGTCTCAAAACGGATTCACGGGTGTTAATTCTACAGGCTCAAATTTGACTATTATCATTCAACTTGGCTGGAATGATGTCTATAACAGTACGGCAAAACAATCTGCTATCGATCTTGGTCTATTGATAGATAAGATCCGTTCCACACATGCTAATACAGATATCATTTGTCTAGGCCTAAACCAAGCGCCTGATTTTATGTTTAAGACATATACAGGTACGCGTTTCGTATCAAAGCGTGAAGTATTTGAATCAATTAAGCAATTTAATGATTCTTACAAAGCAATGATTGCGACAAAAACTAATGTCGATTTCTTGCAAATTAGTAGCACATTTTGTAGTGAGATCGGCTATGAGAAAACTACAACTGATCCTGAGACAGATCCAACAAAATTTGACCCTACTTGGCACAAGATAAGTGCGAGATCAACAACCCAGTTAGAGGCTGTTGATGATCATGTGCATCCTAATGCTGTAGGCTACGCTATGATAGCTGATACTGTATTTTATAAGTTGCTATACAAATATTGTCGCTAATACCCAATCAACCAACACAAACCCTGAACTCTAATAAGTTCAGGGTTTTTTATTGATATTAAATAATTGAGGTTGTTATGCAAGAGAACGCAATTCCATGGGTCTTAAAGATCTTTCCAGCAGTAATCGGGGCAATTCTTGCACTTGTTTTGAGTGGGGATATTGATGATAAGGGGAAAATTCAAGTTTCAGTTGGGGTTATCACGAAGTTTGTGTGTAGTGTGACTGTCAGTCTTTATGGCGGTTCAGCATTCATAGAGCACTATGGCTACAGTGCTTCAACCACAATGTTCCAAGGCTTCATCATGTTGATGTTTGCAGTCTTTGGATTGCTTTTCATCGGTATCGCTTATCAATCCATTGCTCTGTTAAAAGGCAAGTCAATGTCACAGGTGATTGCTGAAATTAAGTCGGCTTTTGTTGCAATCATAAGTGGCAAAGGTGGTGAGACATGAATAAAAAACTAACCAAGGAACAGGTAGCCACTCAAGCTACTGTAATCGGTGTTGAGCCTGCCGCACTGCAAGCGGTTATTGATGTTGAGTGCAAAGGTAATGGCTTTAATGCAGATGGCACACCAGTAATTCTCTTTGAACGTCATGTGATGCGTCAGAGATTAATTCTTCACAAAAAACGCTCGATTGCTGATGAGATGATGCGGAAGCGCCCAGATTTATGTAATACATCAGCTGGTGGATATGGTCTTTATTCACAACAGCATAAGAAACTTGAGGATGCTGCTAAATTTGATAGATTCTCAGCACTTGAATCTTGCTCTTGGGGCATCGGACAAGTGATGGGTTATCACTGGTTTAACCTTGGCTATCCATCGATCCAAAGCTTTATCAATGCTATGTATAAAGATGAAGCGTCTCAGCTTGACGCAATGATTCGATATATCAAAACAAATGGCCTTGTAAATGCATTAAATAACAAAGACTGGAAATCTTTTGCGAGAGGTTACAATGGTGCTGCTTATGCTAAGAATAGTTATGATATTAAGCTTGCCAATGCTTACAAGTTGCACAGCCCACACCATTAAAACAAATGTCAGTATTTCGGTTTGCTTGCAATGTGTACAACATTAGCAAGCATCACTCTATCACCTGTTTAAATCCCTTCAACTTTCTTCCCGCCTTAATAAGAAAATAATCAACTTCATGCTGCTGTAGAAATTTAATAGCACCTTCTTTCTCCGTCTTCAATACAAAGTGCTGTGTGTACATGCCACTTATGTCTGAAAAGTCCTGATAATCATCATGTTCATTCTGAACAATGTGCAGATACTTATTGTCCTTCTTTAAGTAGATGTATCTCATACCAACTTCCAACTATCTACAATATCAGCCCAATCTTGAAGCATTTTTCTGCGGCTTTCTAGATATTTTGCATGATTGTAGGTGGCGCGGGTTTTATCAGGATCTTGATGAGCAAGCTGTTTGTTGATCCAATCTGGCTTATATCCTTTCTCATTAAGCAGGGTAGATGCAGTCGCTCTAAAGTCGTGGGTTGTTACTTCTGCTAATCCAACATAAACCAGTGCTCTATTAAGTGTGGTTCGCGATAACATCGCTCCATCTTTACTTGGTGAGGCAAAGACATAAGGCTGATCTGGATTTATTTCATACTGTTCCGTGATAAGTTTGTAGACTTGATCAGACATTGGTACAACGTGCAGATGGTTCTTCTTATTACTACGTTCTTGTAAGCGCCTTCTGGATGCTTTAGGGAAAGAGATAGTCCTTTCATCAAAGTCTATGAATTCCCACTTCATGCGTCTAATTTCAGAAGCACGTAACATAGTATATGCCAATGTAAGCACGGCATTTCGCACTGTGCTAGTTCCACCATAATAATCTATGCGTGTTCTAAGTCTTATTTTTTCCTCTTTTTCTAAAGGTCGGGCATGTTCTGTTTCTGGCTGCTCAATAGCATTACGAACTGCATAGGTTGGGTCGTTGTCGGCTCTTAATGTCACGATTGCATAACAGACGACTAAACTAATAAATCTGCGATTCAAGCTTGCAACTGACTCGCCAGTTCCGCAATGCGAGTACTTTTTAACTCGGGCCATACTGCTGCGCATAATGTACAAAACATCTGCTGAAGTGACTTCTTTAATTGGCTTATGCCCAATGACCTTGTAAATATCTTTTTTCATATATCGCTTAAACTGATCAATATATTCTTCAGATCGGTATTTCATGCCTTCTACAATATATTCCTCAGCAATAGCCTTAAAAGTGTTTTCAGCGGCTGTCTGTTTCTCCATCTTCTTATTCTTTTTATCCAACGCAGGATTTACACCATCTTTGAGGAGAATCTTATTTTCATCCTTTTTCTTTCGTGCCTCTGCTAGAGACACCACGGGGTATTCACCGAGACTGATAGTTCCTTCTTTCCCATTTAAAGTGTATTTCAATCGCCATACCTTCTTTCCAGAAGGGCGTACTTCAATGTATAGTCGTTCTGCATCCAGCACTCTATACATTTTCTCAGTAGGTTTGAGCGATTTTATTTTTGTGTCAGAAAGCATTAGATTACCCGTCCAGTGTTTTTCGTTACCCGTAACTATACCCGTTTTATTGGCAGATTAGTACGTACCAATACCGACTAAAATAGAGCAAAGATGCTGTGAAATAAAGGTACTGGATGAGAGAAACAGATTAATACAGATTTAAGAAGATTCATGTGAATATTTTAATTGCAAACGATGACGGTGTGTTCGCACCTGGCCTACAAGCTTTGGCTCAAGCATTAAAACCTTTAGGTCGTGTGGTTGTGGTTGCGCCTGAAAGTGAACGTAGTGGTTATTCAAGTGCATTAACGCTGGACCGTCCTTTACGTCCTGTTCAAATATCTGAAGATGTCTGGGCGGTAAATGGCACACCAGCAGATTGTGTTTATTTGTCCATGAATGGCTTATTTGATTTTGAATTTGATCTGGTGGTTAGCGGAATCAATAGTGGAGCGAATCTGGGCGATGATGTTTTATATTCAGGGACTGTTGGTGCAGCTTTTGAAGGGCGTTTAATGAAACATCCTGCGATTGCAGTATCTCTTGCAGGCGCGAATGTACGTGCATACGAGCATCCAGAACATTATGCAAAAGCAGCACAATGGGTACATGACTTTATTGCCAAAGGTTTACCGATTTTACCGCCGCGCCATATTTTTAATATTAATATTCCAGATGTTGAGCAGATTCAAGGTGCTCAAGTAACTTATCAAGGGCGCAGGGCACAATCGAAACCGATCAGCAGCCATGTTGACCCGCGTGGACGTCAGGTGTACTGGATTGGATTGGCTGGTGAAGCGGTGACAGATCCGCAGCCTGTCTCGGATTTTATTCAGTCAGACTTCTTTGCTGTGTCAAATGGTTATGTCAGTATTACCCCAATCCAGATGGATGCAACCAACTACACGGTGCTGGAAAATTTACATGCTCATGTAAATGGATAATGGTGTGAATGTTATAACTTTGTGAATAAAGAAAGTGAGAACTCGTTTTTTCTCACTTTTTTGATACTCTTAGCGCAAATAAATTGAGGTTTTTTCGATGAGGGCGAAGATGCACTTAAACCATGTCTCGGTTTTTCTATCACAGAAAATGATTAAAACAATCGTTTTGTCTATGGCGGTTGCGACAGTGGCAGTTATGACAGGGTGTGCATCAAAACCGCAAGTCAATGGTGGAGCACGTCATACGATGCCAGCACCAAACTATTACACGGTGCGTTCAGGTGATACTTTAAGCGGGATCTCAAATCGTTATGGTTTGAACTATCTTAATGTTGCTGCACTAAATGATATCGCACCGCCTTATCGTATTTATGTCAATCAATCATTGCGTTTAAAAGGTTCAGTTGCTCAGCGCACCACATCAACGCAAGCGATGGCGCAAACAGCTCCAATCCAGCGTCAAAGCATTAATTTACCAACTCAGCAACCTGTAGCGCCAAAACCACAACCGGTTGTACCTCGTCCTGTCGTGCCGGCAGTTCCAGTGAATCCGTCATCTTCGACTGTCGCATCAAGCCTGCGTTGGGTTAAACCAGCGAATGGTGCTGTGATTCAAACCTTCAATCTGGCGAGTAATGTAAAAGGTACACGCTATGGCGGTAATGTTGGCGATCCAATTTTTGCTGCTGCAAATGGGCAAGTGGTCTATGCGGCTGACGGCCTAAAAGAATATGGCAATCTGGTATTGGTGAAACATATTGATGGCTATATCACAGCTTATGCACACAACAGCAAAATGCTGGTGAAAAGTGGCGATAATGTGACAGCTGGACAGAAAATTGCAGAAATGGGGTCTTCTGGAGCATCGCAAGTCATGTTGGAATTCCAAGTTCGCCTAGATGGCAAACCTGTGAACCCAAGCACAGTTTTACCAAATTAACTAAAGATTATTAATAAACTTTCAATAATTTATTAATAATCCCCCTAGTCTAAAAATAGACTTCCTTGTATACTTAATTTGATTGCTTTCATTAGAACAATAAGCATATTAATAAATTAAGTTGAGAGGGAAGTCTATGCTAGATCAATTGCGTGCAATGGGGGTCTTTGCTTGCGTTGTAGAAAAAAGTTCTTTTAGTGGTGCAGCAAGGGAACTCGGAATTACAACCAGTGCGGTTAGCCAACAAATCCGTTCTTTAGAACAAGAAATGGATGTGACCCTACTTCATCGTTCAACCCGAAAACTCAGTCTTACCGAAGCTGGACAGGCATTTTTCCTCAGTTGTCAGGAAATGCTGGCTGCAGCTGAACGGGGAAAAATCCGTATTAATGAATTACGTGATGATCTGGTTGGGGATCTGCGTATTGCCACCACACCTGAATTGGGTGCATTACACGTCATTCCTGCACTGTCTCACTGGATGTCGGCGCATAAAGGGCTGGCGATTCATTTTGAAGCAGACCATCGTTATATTGACCTGATCGAAGAGCGTATTGATATTGCGATTCGAATGAGTTTGAAGATGGAAGATCAGCAATTGTCTGCTGTGCCTTTAGCACGTGTAGATCAGGTTCTGGTTGCATCTCCAAGTTATCTGAATCAGGCACAACCGATTACCCGCCCTGAAGACTTACGTCATCATGAGCTGCTTCCAATTACTTTAATGCAAAACTATCAGCATTTTACTTTCCGCCACGGTATTAGTGGGGATGTAGTCAATGTGGATATGAAAACTCGTTTAGGTACTAATAATGTATTCGTTGCCAAGGCGTTATGTCAGCAAGGGCATGGTTTGGCGCGTATTCTCTATATGGATATTCAAAAAGAGCTGATCAATGGATCTTTGGTTGAGGTTCTACCAGATTGGCAACTACCAGCTTATACCTTGCATGCTTTAACCTCGAAGCGTGAACAATACCCAATGAAGGTTCATCGTTGTATTGATGCCTTGAAGCAATATTTTGCCCAGTTACCCGGTGGACGCTCCTTGCAGGGTGTTGCCTAAGTAAAAAGGCCATGTTCCGAAGAACATGGCCTTTTTCTTTATTTGCTTTTCTTTTTAATCATCGATTTTAGCGTTTTAGCTTCTACAGTGTTTTCTTCACTTGCTTTAGCTTTTGCTTCCACCTCATCTTTTTTGGCTTTTTTACGCTTTTTCTTTTTCTTTGGTTCGTCCTCTTCAACCGCTTCGCCGTCTTCGATTGCTTGCCAGTACTCAAGTTGTTCCATCACTGCAGCATAAATCGAGTTTTTGCTGTAGCGACCTTTTTTATCCAGCGTGCCGACTGGGCGCGCCATCAAAATTTCTAAAGCTTGGTCAATGGTGTCAATCGCGTGAACATGGAAGAGACCAGCTTTGACTGCCTCACTGACATCCTGACGTAGCATCAGGTGTTGCATGTTTTGACGCGGAATAATCACGCCTTGTTTGCCAGTTAGACCTTGCAATTTGCAGGCATCATAGAAGCCTTCAATTTTGGCATTGACCCCACCAATCGGCTGAACTTGACCTAACTGGTTCATCGAACCTGTGATTGCCCAAGATTGATCAATCGGGATCTGGCAGATTGCGGAGATCAGTGCAGACAATTCTGCAACTGTCGCACTATCACCATCGACCTGACCATAGCTTTGTTCAAAGGCTAATGCGGCAGAGAAGTGCAGGATTTGTTCGCGACCAAAATGTGCTTTCAGGAAGCTCGACATCAATAACACACCTTTGGCATGTAGAGAGCCGCCCAGTTCGACACTGCGCTCAATATCCAGAATATCACCGCCACCCTGATAAACAGATGCAGTGAGACGAGAAGGCAAACCAAACTCGACATCAGCATAATGAATCACCGAGAGGGCATTGATTTGTCCTAGACGATGTCCAGAGGTTTCAATCAATTGTGTCCCACGAGACAGATCCTGCCAGTAGAGTTCACGTAAATAGCCTAAGCGATATTGGCGGTGATGCAATGCCTGATTGACATGCTCATCGGTCACAATCTTGTCGCCAGCTTTAAATGCATGGTGATGTGCTTCGCGAATTAAGTCACCTAACGTAGAGGCATGCAAAGAGAGTGAGCTTTGGTCTTCAGCCTGACGACTTGAATCCGTCAGTAACGCTGCAAGTGCAGAGCGATCAAAAGGCAATAGCTTGTCGGCTTGTACATAATCCGCAATCAGCTGCATATATGCCTGCTCATTACTGTCATTACGTTGTAATGTATCTGTAAAGTCAGCGCGAATTTTAAAAACACTACCGAGCTCTGGCTCAACCTCTAAAATTTCATAATAAATTTCAGGTTCTGCCAATAAAACTACTTTAATATCAAGGGGAACTGAAGCAGGTTCTATCGAAATACTACCTGTTAGGGTCAACATGTGCTCTAGTGAAGACAGTTTAAGCTGACCAGATTTTAATGCGCGTTTTAAACCCTGCCATGCATAAGGTTGCTCAAGCAGTTGCTCAGCTTCCAGCATTAAAAAACCACCATTGGCCTGATGTAATGAACCTGGACGAATCAAGGTAAAATCAGTGGTAATGGTGCCGTTATGGGTCAGTTGCTCAACATGGCCTAACAGGTTGTAGTGTGTTGGGAAGTCTTCAAAAATGACTGGCGCACCGCTGTTCGGTTTATTTGATACAATGACATTGGCTTGATAGCGTGATGGAACACGGTTGAATAAAGCTGGGGTAAAGTCATCCTCTTCTTGTTCAAGAATGAGCTCAACATTGTCAATAATGTCTTCTGCATAATGTTTTAAATATAAATCCAGACCTGTAACGTCTTTATTTTTATTTAAAATCGATTCTACCCGAGGCGTGACCACTTGCGTTGCGATATCTCGATTTAGACTTGAAACCTGATCGCGTGCATCATCTTCCAGATCACCGAGATGTAATCCGAGGCGCTCAAGTTTCTTCTCCATATAGCGAATATTTGAGGTGATTTCAGCGCGCTCTTTGCTATTGAGCGTATTGAGGTCGCTCTGCGTCAACTCATGATATTCATTATCTTTGAGTTGCATCGGAATAAAGACATGTTTGTCATTACGCGAAATCAGTTTTAAATCGAGTTCTTCACCTTCTTTGGTGAGTTCGACCAGTGCCTGTTGTTGGACATCGCCTGTAGCCTGACGAATACGTTCAATGCGGTTGTGATAACTTTCGGCACTAAAGCGACGTTCTAATTGTTTAAGAATAATTTGCCATGTTTGCTGTAAGGCATTCTGGAATTTAACGCCTTGTCCTGCTGGAAAGCGCAAAGCAATCGGTTGACGCGGATTTTTAAAATTATTGAGATATACCCAGTCGTCTGGGGTTGGCATGGTTTTGGCGTGTTGTTGTAGTAAACGCTTGATCATGGTGCGCTTACCTAGTCCAGCTGTCCCCACAGCAAAAATATTATAGCCAGAATAAGGCAGGGCAATACCCGCCTCAACCGAAGCGCGTGCGCGATCTTGTCCTAAGAAGTTATTAAGCGGCTTGATTCGTTTGGTTGAACTTGGTATTTCCGCTAAATCTGGAATATGTGTGAGTTGGTCTGCACGTAGTGCTGTTTTAATCAGTGTTGGTTGTATGTCCGTCTGCTCAAAAGCGCTTGGAAATGAATTGATCTTCGCTGTAATCGTGTTTGTTGGTGTTAAAGATAAAGTTGTTGCAGTCATTTGATCAAGTTTTTGGGTCACTGTTGCTATCCAACAAATAAACGTAAGTTGAGTAATTAAAGGTATACAGTTTTGGACCTAAAGATCAAGCGAACTTGTGTTTTTTATCGACAAAACAAAAGAATGATTGCATAAAGCAACTTGCAAGCAAGAGCAAGAAACGATTGAATAAGCACATTTATAGATTATTGGAAAATAATAAACAATGACAACGCAAGCCACTGGGTGGGCTTCGGCATTTAAAGCATTTTTAGATCGCCGTGCCCTGATTATGTTATTTCTTGGTTTCTCTGCGGGGATACCAATTTTATTGATTTTTTCTAGCTTGTCTTTATGGCTAGGTGAGGCGGGCATTGAGAAGAGTGCAGTCACCTTTTTTAGTTGGGCTGCATTGGGATATTCCTTTAAATTTGTCTGGGCACCGCTGATTGATGAGTTGCCAGTTCCATTTCTAACCAAAAGCTTGGGTCGCCGTCGTGCCTGGTTGCTGATTGCACAAAGTTTGATTATCTGTGCGATTTGTATCATGGCATTTTCTGATCCGGCACTTGGACAAAGTTATTTGATCCAGATGGCTGTGGGCGCTGTGTTACTGGGCTTCTCGGCGGCAACGCAAGATATTGTGATTGATGCTTATCGTATTGAGCTCGCTGAAACTGAAATGCAGACGGTATTAGCCTCAACTTACAATGCTGGTTACCGTATCGGGATGATTGTTGCGGGTGCAGGTGCTTTGTTCTTGGCGGCTTATCTCGGAACTGCGAAAGGGAATTATATTTATGAGGCTTGGAAATATACTTATTTAACCATGGCCGCAGTCATGGTCATCGGTATTATTACCACGCTTTGTGTACGTGAGCCTCAGGTCAATCGTATCCACAAGCACTACAAAACCACTGATTACTATCGCCTAGTCTTTGTGTTTTTTATTGCAGTCGCTACATTCGTGGTGAGTTATATCTATTCAGGTAATGTAACAGAGGCAATTTCTAAATCAGCAGACATTAAAGACACAGCCGCATTATTTGGTCTGGAAGCCCTGCGCTTTTTAACCGCTACAGCAGCAGCGCTATTGATTGGTTTTGGACTGGTCAAAATCGGTATTGTGAATCAGCAAATGGCGAAAGAAACCTGGGTTGCGCCTATTCTGGACTTCTTTAAGCGTTATGGTGTCAAGCTTGCATTGGTGCTGTTATTGCTTATCGGTTTTTTCCGTATCTCGGACATCATTGCAGGGGTTATTTCCAATGTGTTCTATCAGGATCTAAACTTTAGTAAAGAACAGATTGCGGAAGCCGTGAAGATCTATGGCGTTTTATTTAGCCTGATTGGTGGTTTCCTTGGTGGTTTGCTGGCGCAACGTATGAACATTATGAAACTGATGTTTGTGGGTGCGGTGCTGGCAAGTTCAACCAATTTGATTTTCATTGGTCTGGTGAAATCTGGTCAACCACTGGATCAGGTACAAGTGCAGGTGGGTGAGCAACGCTATCAGGTACACACCGATGAGGTGGGCTATTGGAAGTTGCAAGTACCGAATGAGGTCTTGGCGAAAGCGAATTCAGTTCAAGTGAGTACCCAGTATCAGAATCAAGCTGATTCAAACATTCAACTTGCAGTGCCTTATTTAATTACTTCGCAACAGCCACAAATCCAGTTGTTGCCGATTAGTAATGACGACCAGTTAACGCCAAAAGAGTTAAAACAAAGTCTGGTGATTAAAGGGCAGTTGGCAGGAATCAAAGCTGAAGATTTAAATATTGAACGTCCTGTTGTTTTAAAACTCGATGGTCAGGAATTTGTCGCGAAAGTTGATTCCAATGGTTTATTTACGGGTGCGGTGGACGGCAAGTTGTTGCAAGCATCTAGCAGCAAAACTATTACTGCTTTGGCAAATCTGAAAAATAATACTGGTCATGAATTACTGGCAACACGACAATATCGTATCGATACTGCTTCACATACCGAGGCGCTAGATATTGATATTCAGCCTGTGGCGGTGATTGATCCGGGTCAGGCTGGAACTGTTGAACTCTCAGGTAAGGTGATTAAGAGCTATAGTTCTTTATGGTTGTATTTAGCGATTATTATCGATAATTTAGCCTCTGGTTTGGCAGGTGCGGCATTTATCGCCTTCTTATCTAGTTTAACCAGCGTATCATTTACAGCTGTTCAATATGCGATTTTCAGTTCTCTCATGACGCTCACGCCTAAATTGTTGGGTGGGTATTCGGGAACAATTGTCAGCAATATCGGCTATCCGAATTTCTTTTTAATGACGACTTTAATTGGTATCCCAATTTTAGTTCTTGTGGTTTGGGTCGCGAAACTTTTACGTGATCATGAAAACCAGACAACACAGCAGAAAGGTGAATAACTATGCGCATGTTACATACGATGCTACGAGTAGGTAATTTAGAACAGTCTTTAAAGTTCTACACTGAGGTACTTGGTATGAAATTGCTACGCCAACGTGACTATGAAGAAGGGCGTTTTACGTTAGCATTTGTGGGTTACGGTGATGAAAAAGACAATACCGTACTTGAGCTCACGCATAACTGGGATACTTCTAGCTATGACTTGGGCAATGCTTATGGTCACATTGCGATTGGTGTAGACGATGCTTATAAAGCATGTGAAGAAATCAAGGCTCGTGGCGGTAAAGTCGTACGTGAGGCTGGTCCAATGAAAGGTGGTGTGACGGTTATTGCTTTTGTAGAAGATCCAGACGGCTATAAAGTCGAATTGATTCAACAAGATCAGGATGCCTATAACAACTAATCTTGGCTTTAAAGTTCAAGATTTTTGGCCTAAAACGCTAGCTTTATTTAAATAGCCCAGTATGATGAGTAATTTGATCAAATGGTTGAATTATTCGCCATATTGGGCTTTTTCATTATTAGCGTGGATAGGGATAGTTATGTTGAAATTATTGGCATTGGACCGCTTTACAATTTTATTGGTTGTGATGGTGATACTGGCAACTTTTTTTCCAGTTTCAGGTCAGGTTGCACATTATTTTAATATTCTTACGACTGTTGCAATTGCCGTACTTTTTTTCTTGCACGGGGCAAAACTTTCACGTGAAGCTGTGGTTGAAGGCATGCTGCACTGGAAAATGCATGCTTTAGTGTTTGCTTTTACTTTCTTGGTTTTTCCAGCAATTGGGTTATTGGCAAAGCCTGTGTTAGAGCCATTATTAGGCCAGCAACTCTATTGGGGCTTCCTGTTCATGTGCTTCTTGCCATCAACAGTGCAGTCGTCAATTGCATTTACCTCTATGGCCAAAGGCAATGTGGCTGGGGCAGTGTGTAGTGCGTCTTTCTCTAATATTGTCGGCATGATGATTACCCCGATTTTGGTCAGCTATTTTATTTTAGGCCAAAGTCAGCATGGTTTTGATCCGACCGAATCGATTCTGCAAATTACTTTGTTGCTACTGGTACCTTTTGTATTAGGTCAGTTGCTACGTCCTTATATTTTTCCTTATATGGTTAAAATGCCAAGTCTGGTCAAGGCTTTCGATCAGGGATCGATTCTGATGGTAGTCTATGGTGCGTTTAGTAGCGCCGTGATTGCAGGTCTATGGCAACAGGTGAATGGCCTGACATTGTTCTATTTAATCTTGGCATGTTCGGTACTGTTAACCATCGTGATGTTGCTGGCTTTATATGTGCCAAAATGGTTAGGCTTTACACGAGCGGATCAGGTTACGATTTTCTTTTGTGGCTCCAAGAAAACCTTGGCGAGTGGTGTCCCGATGGCGCAGATCCTGTTTATTGGACAGCCTTTGGGAATGATTGTGCTGCCGATTATGATTTTTCATCAAATCCAGCTCATGGTCTGTGGCATTATTGCGAATCATTGGTCAAAATCGAATCAAGAATAGTTCGCAAAATTTAATTTATTGGCGTATAATGCTCGCCACTTGTTGGCTTTGCTCTGACCGTTAGAGTCTCGGTGAGTCAAAAGAAATGGTCTGTTGTGGTGTTGATCTGCAAGTGTGAGAACACTTTGCTTTCCTCATGTTGAGAGTGATCAATTGCGATAACAGCTTAAGCCTTTCTTACTAAATAGGAGCATCGACCATGCGCGCCGATATTCACCCTAAATACGAAACATTAGTTGCTACTTGTTCATGTGGTAACGTTATCGAAACTAAATCTGCGCTTGGTAAAGAAACAATTTACCTTGACGTATGTTCAGCTTGCCACCCATTCTATACTGGTAAACAAAAGAATGTGGATACAGGCGGCCGTATCGACAAATTCAAACAACGTTTCTCTGGTATGTCACGTTCTATCAAACGTTAATATCAAGAAAGAAAAAACGGGCTATATGCCCGTTTTTTTATGCCTGTGGATTATTGGATTGAGGAACACTCGCAGCAGTTCCTCAATCCTAAGAAGGCGTTATTGATCCTGTACGTCAGTAAGACGATCCAGTTTTTTCTGGAAATAGTTACCTTGCAAAAAGCGTGCTTCAACATTCCATGCATTGGCAAACAGGTTCATATCATTGAGTTCAGTTAAAAAGATTTCGACAGGTTTTTGCCCAATAAAGTGCAAAATCTTCTCTTGTAGTGTCGCCATCTCTTTTTCAGCGCTTAGCATTTGGGTGAGTTTGCTATGCAAGCTCAGATACTGAACATCGATTTGCTGCAACATAGAATCGCTGTAGAGAGAATCACCAAAACCGCGGATTGAAATCTCGGCACCGTGCTGACGTAATAAAGCGATCTGCGGTTGTGCCTGTGACAGGTTTTGTTGCAGTGATTGTTCAGAGAACTGCAAAATTAAAGGATGAGCTTGTTTACTGCCAATAATGGTTAACAGCTTCGCCACGAGTTCTGGTAGCTTTTTATCATTCAGCAAGACATGATGATTGAGATTTACAATCAATTTCGCTTTTGGATATTGGGTAATAAAGTTGTGTAACTGCTTGCACGCCTCCACAAGAATCCAGCGATCGAGTTGAATAGAGAGCTCAGGATCATCTTTCAAGTCGCCAAGATCACTTAAATCCTGCCACTGATTATTATAGATAAACCCGCCAGATACTTCATAAGTATGTGTGTGCTGATCCTGCTTGTCATAGAGCTGCTGATATTTCAGATGGATATCGCCAGCATCAAGTTTCTTTTTCAGCTCTTGTAGCAGAGTTAATTGTACAGCAACAGGAATATGTTCTGTGGTCAGGCCAATATCTGCATCAATTTTCGGGCTATTAAACACAGGTAGAGGAACCAGGAAAGCCTTGGTTAAAACCTGTTCAAAACGAACTTCATCTGCAATTGGCTGGGTAATTTCACAATAGCCTAATTTTAAATGTAGTGGGAAGGTGTAATGATCGGTCACCACAAGTTGTGGTTTTTGTAAGCTATTCAAACCAATCAGAAGCGAATTGAGCACGCTCTTTGATTCTGCTTGAAATAATGAGACATACAAACCGTGTTCAACCTGACATACAGGGACGTTTACTTGTTCTTTAATGAAGTGAGGGATGTTGGCAAAATACGCACGCGTCCCACGCCAATCGGTTTGGAAAACCTCACTCGGGCAATTGCTTAAGCTGAATAAAACCAGCGCATTGGCATTTGCAGGATGATTGGTCAACTGACGGTTAATATGTTGTAAGGCGCTGGTTAGACTTGATGCTTTCTCGACTGGTGCGGCTGTTGAAGGCGTTGCTGCCGCTTGAGATGAAGTGCCACATTCAATATTGAGCTGGATTTCATCTTCATTGCCTGAAGGTAAGAATTCCAGATGAAGGGGATTTTGCTTCACCGTTGAATTTTGTGTGCGAAGTTCAAAACGGCCTTGTTCAAACTGTCCTTGAGAAATCTTTTTAAAGCGCAGTTTAAACTGGCTTAAATCTTCTGGCTGCAATACATCCAGAATTGGTAAGCCAACTAATTCTTCTGCATTGGCAAAACCAAATAGATTTGCATATTCAGCATTCACATTCATGTGAATACCTTCCTGCAAAATGGCAACCGCTTTATGACTTTCTGCAACCAGTGATTGCGCTTGCGTTTGTGCAGCTTCTAGCTCATTGAGCAAGCGATGTTCTGCTTGTACTAAGCGGCTGTAAGAAAGCGCACGAATAATACTGATATAGAATTTTTCTGGGGATTTTAGATTCAAGATATCATAAATGCCTTTATGGATATAAGCCTGATATTGATCGGCTTTATAGTCCTCAGGTTCGAGTAACAGAACTGGCAAACTTGGTTGCGATGAGGCTTGAATCAGGGAGAGGGTCTGTTCGATTTTTAAGTCGTAGGCCCGACCAAAAATAACGATATCCCAAGGCAAATTAAGTTGTTTCTCGAAGGTTTTGAGATCATCGAGCAAGGTCGCTTTGATTTGATGATCTTGAGCCGTAAATAAAGCTGAAATCTGATTATAACGAAGCTGGTTGTCATCAATAATCAATAAACGTGTTTCAGTGCGTTTTAATTTTTTAGAGAGTAAAGAATTTCTCACTTTAAAGCTTCCCATAAATCTTGATCAATGGTGTCCATATTCTTTTGTGCCATATATCGCTGAAGAATCGGTTGTTCCTCATCATTCAGCAGTTCAAAATCAAATTGAACAAAACTTTGGGTTATTAATTGTGCGTTTAATAAGTACACTTTTACTTCCTCTTTCCCCAATCTTAAATGAACAGCTTGGTGTTCTCGAAAAATTTGTGAACCTGGTAAAATTAAAGTTGTTTTGGTTTCATCCAAATTCTGGTTTTTTAATAAAAGTGTAGGATGATAATTGCTGATGTGGCGATCTGCCTGAACACGTACCGCACAAGGGAAGATCTCCTGTGCCAGCACTTCTAAGCCGAGTTCCAGGCTTTTCTCGGTCGATTGTTTGAGCCAACGAATGACACCGCCACGCCAATGCCCATGCGATGTTTCTTTAACTAAAATATATTCACCTGTTCTTAAGTTCTTTGGCGCCTCCCCAGACCATTTAATACGATAACCGTTTACACTGATATCTAGGATATCGGCTTGGTAAACGGCTTTACTTTCACGGCTTAAACGTTGAATTGCCGATTCCTGATTGTCCGTTGAGCCTTTTTTATCCCAAGCAGACATAAATTTTGATTCATTTTGCAGACCGTAACTGTGATCTAACAGCAGTGTTTCTGAAAAATTCTTGGCTTTAGACAGGTAAAAGTGAGCAGTAAGTAAGCCAAAACAGATATGCAATTGAGCCGAATATTCATAACGCTCATGTCGACGTTCTGCTGTCGTGCCCAGAATGGTTTGCACATGGAATTTTAATGCAGGGGTTAAATAGATCTTCTCATTCTTGGAAACATACTCTGCATTTTTATGCAGGGTTGCCGTGACGTGATCCAGTAAGCTATGCGTACTAATAAAAATATTGGGATTAAAGCCAGAGCTTTGTTTTTTATTATAAATAGGTGGGTGGTCTTTGGTGGTGTCGACTACATATTTGGTCAGGTCTGTTTCTTTGGTCAGGATCTGAACCATTTTTGCCCAGTCAAAACTACACTGGAATAACGCTTGAATTTCGGATTGGCGAATTTGATTGGTATTAAAAATATCCATCAAAATCAATTGTGCATAGGCTTGTGAGATGTTGCTCAATGCATTCGGTTTGCCTTGTACCTGATCCAGATTGGTATGCTGATATTTATGTGTCACTGCTGCATCATAGAGTTGATGCGCAATCAGCCATTGTCCAGCCACAGGTTCGCTATACAACATATGTTGTTGATAGAGCAGTTGCGTCAGTTGTTGCAAGGACTGAAAAGTTGCGAGGGTACGTGCCGTTTGCAGATTTTTCTTTTGATTTAGCGCAAAGATAGAGAATTTCTGTTGATCGAGCTGATCGTTACTACGGCGGACAATATTGATATAAATCGCTGCAAAATAACAGCGTAGTAACATGGCTAGTTCAATAATATGTTCATTACGATCTGAACTGATCACGCCCTGATTGAAAAAGTTCTTTTCCAGACTTCCCAAAACATTTTCAATGGTTGGGTGCAGTACCTGAACCAAATCAAAACGTAAGGTTTCAGGACATTCAAGTTCGCTCAGTTCAAGTAAGGCTGCAAATAATGCTTTAGAGGTATCACCCAACTGCATGATGGATAAATTGGAAATCCATTCATTTAGACTTTTCGAATTGGTATCGCAAAAGCTGAGTTTGTCTCGTCTCAAGACAGTTGGAATTTGAAAAATATCCGAAAAAGCATTATTCATCATTGTGTTATCAATCTCAGAACGTTTGAACCCCAAAAAGCGGTGTTTTATTTTTTTCGCCCGCAATTTCCCTGACAAGTTTTGGTACCAGATAGCCTGGTAAACTTGCTAATACATCAGTGTATATATGATCTATCTCTGAAGATCTTAAATCAAAATGCTGAGCACCTTTGACTTTATCCAAAACATGAAGGTAATAGGGCATTACTCGTGCTTCAAATAAACGGAAACTCAATGCATTTAAAGTTTCTGCAGAATCATTCACACCTTTCAGTAAAACCGCCTGATTTAGCGCGGTAATATGGTGGAGTGATAACTGTAATAACTTTGAGCAGGTGAAATCATCGAGTTCAGCTGCGTGATTTGAGTGTACCACTACTACAATGCGTAGCCTACTGTTTTTTAATATAGAAATCAGCTCTTCATCAATACGGTTCGGGATCACAATCGGAACGCGTGAATGAATTCTCAATATCTTGATCTGAGGGAGAGATGCTAGACGTTCTAGCCACAAAGCAAGTTTTCGGTTACTTAAAGTCAGTGGATCGCCACCACTTAAAATGACTTCATTGATCTGTGGATTTTGTTCAATATAGGCTTTGATATTGATCCAGTCGTCATTTTTAGGCAGGTTTTCCTGATAAGGAAAATGTCGACGGAAACAATAACGACAGTGAATTGCACAGGCACCAGTCAAGGTGAGTAAAAAACGCGACTGGTATTTATGCAGAACTCCCGCCATTTGATTGGCAGCTTCTTCACCCAGAGGATCGGTCACGAACTCGGGATGTTCTTCCAGTTCCAGATGATGGGGCAAGACTTGAAGTAACAGGGGATCGAGTGGATCGCCAATGCTCATTTTTCCGACGAATGCACGCGGGACGCGCAATTTAAACTTTTCAGAGGCGAGGATTGCCCCTGATAATAGCTGATCGGTAGATAACTCAAGCAGATTTAACAGCTCTAAAGGATCAGTAATTAGGTCACTGAGTTGCGATTGCCAGTTTTGCTCTTGATGTAAATAGTTTATCATGCCATACGTTAAAAATAGTGTTAGTGTCACACCTGTGCGTGTAGTCTAGCATTAATAGATTTGAGTTTTAAGTTTGGAGTGCGCCTTTCATGGCCTATTATTCTACAAATGATTTTAAAGCAGGCCTTAAGGTTATGCTTGATGGCAACCCATGTTCAATCATGGAAAATGAATATGTAAAACCAGGTAAGGGTCAAGCATTTAACCGTGTGAAATTACGTAACCTTCGCTCTGGTAAAGTATTAGAAAAAACATTCAAATCAGGTGACTCTTTAGAAGCAGCTGATATTGTAGAAGTGGAAATGGACTACCTCTACAACGATGGTGAAATGTGGAACTTCATGGATCCTGTATCTTTTGAGCAAATCGCTGCTGATAAAACAGCAATGGGTGATGCTGCGAAATGGTTAAAAGACGATTCAAATGAAAAATGTACAATTATGTTGTTCAATGGCGTACCTTTAACCGTAAGCCCACCGAACTTCGTTGTACTTAAAATCGTTGAAACTGATCCAGGTGTACGTGGTGATACTTCTGGCGGTGGCGGTAAGCCTGCGAAACTTGAAACAGGTGCTGTGGTACGTGTTCCATTATTCGTACAGCAAGAAGAAAGCGTTCGTGTAGATACCCGTACTGGTGACTACCTAGAGCGTGCATAATTGTGAAGGCGTAGCTGAGCTACGCAAGATATACAATTATCGAAGGGGATGATGAACAATCATCCCTTTTTTTATGCCAAAGTATTAGATAAATAATTGAAGCTAGAAGGTAAACTTACAAAGATATTTCTTCTACAGAAAATATAGAAAGGGAAATCTAAATAACCACGCGTTATGTATTTGAGAGGTTTTGAATGGAGACAACACAAGCGAAGTCAACACTTTCCTCAAAACTCCTATGGAGTTTGGTTGCCATTGTTGGGGCAATTTCATTTGGGATATTGGCGGTTAGTCGTGGTGAGCATGTCAATGCAGTCTGGTTGGTTCTTGCTGCGGTCTGTGTATATAGCATTGCATATCGGTTCTACAGTTTATTTATTGCAAACAAAGTTTTTGAATTAAATCCTAAACGGTTAACGCCAGCTCATCGCCTTGCCGATGGTCTGGACTATGTACCGACCAATAAATTCGTTTTATTCGGTCATCATTTTGCTGCGATTGCTGGAGCGGGGCCTTTAGTCGGGCCAATTCTTGCAGCACAAATGGGTTATTTACCCGGTACCATCTGGCTCTTGGTCGGTGTAGTGATTGCCGGTGCGGTACAAGATTTTCTGGTTTTATTTATCTCCACACGACGCGATGGCCGCTCTTTAGGTGAGATGGCAAAACAAGAGCTTGGTACTTTTGCTGGTGTCATTGTGATGCTGGGTACGCTTGGCGTAATGATCATTATCCTTGCAGTACTGGCACTGGTGGTGGTTAAAGCCTTGGCACATAGCCCATGGGGTGTGTTCAGTATTGCAGCGACGATTCCAATTGCTTTATTCATGGGTATCTACATGCGCTATCTCCGCCCGGGGAAAATTGCCGAGGTATCAATTATTGGCTTTGTGCTGATGATGGCGGCAATTGTCTACGGTGGTGACGTGGCGAAAGATCCATATTGGGGACAGTTATTTACCCTCAGTGGAACGCAATTGACATGGGCACTGATTATTTATGGTTTTATTGCTTCAGTTTTACCTGTTTGGTTGTTGTTAGCACCGCGTGATTATTTATCAACTTTCTTGAAAATTGGTGTGATTGCAGGCTTGGCGATTGGGATTATCTTTGCGATGCCTGATCTGAAAATGCCAGCAGTCACGCATTTTGTGGATGGTACAGGCCCTGTATTTGCAGGTAGTTTATTTCCATTTCTATTTATTACCATTGCTTGTGGTGCGATTTCAGGCTTCCATGCGCTGGTTGCATCAGGCACAACCCCTAAACTGGTCGATAATGAAGTCAATATTCGTATGATCGGCTATGGCGGTATGTTGATGGAATCATTTGTCGGTATCATGGCAATGATCTGTGCAACGGTACTTGATCCGGGTATTTATTTCGCAATTAATGCACCTGCAGCAGTTTTAGGCACTTCAGTCGAGACTGCAGCGGAAGCGGTGCGTAATCTTGGCTTTGTGGTTAGTCCAGAAATGTTGACCTTACTGGCTCAGGAAGTGGGTGAGAGTTCAATTCTGTCTCGTACAGGTGGCGCACCTACATTTGCAATTGGTATGGCGCATATCATTTCCGAGATTTTCAATAACCGCTCTATGATGGCGTTCTGGTATCACTTTGCGATTCTGTTTGAAGCCTTATTCATTTTGACTGCTGTCGATGCAGGAACACGTGCATGTCGTTTCATGGTGCAAGATACAGTGGGTATCGTGGTTCCAGCGATCAAGCAATCAAGTTCATTCTTTGGAAATATGGTCGGGACCTTTGTCGCGGTCGCAGGTTGGGGTTTCTTCGTTTATCAAGGTGTGGTTGATCCACTCGGCGGGATTAACTCGTTGTGGCCGCTCTTTGGTATTGGTAACCAGATTCTTGCTTCGATGGCACTGATTTTGGGAACCGTCATTTTATTCAAAATGAAGAAAGAGAAATATGTTTGGGTGACGATTGTCCCAACGATTTTCTTGTTCATTACCTCGATGACAGCGGGCTGGCAAAAGATTTTCCACGAAAATCCGAAAATTGGTTTCCTTGCACAAGCGAATCGTTTTTCTGATGCAATTGCACGTGGTGAAATCCTTGCACCAGCTAAAACAGTTGCGGAAATGCAGACCATTGTGATGTCGAATCAAATCAATGCAGCACTTTGCGGTTTCTTTATGATTGTTGCGATTGTAATGGTGATTGCATCAATTGGCATTATACGCCGTGCTTTGGCAAGCCCAACACCAACCGCGAATGAAGCACCAGCCGTTTATTCAGAAACCCCGATGACTGCGAATAGCATCAAAGGAGAGTAGTGATGGATTTTAAAATTGCTCGGCAAGGTAGCGCGGTGATTGTGAAGATTATTAAATTCACCATCATGTCGCAAAAACACTTACTTTTGTCACCGAAGAATTGGTCGCGTATTGCTGTTTTATGGCAACGTTTGCAGCAGAGTTTCCGTCTGATGGTCGGTGTGCCTGATTATGAAACCTATGTGCAGCATATGAAGGCGCATCATCCAGATTTAACGCCAATGGATGCAAAGACTTTTTATCGTCATTGTATCGATGCACGTTATCCTTCTGCGGGTGGCAATATGAAGAAGTGTCCTTGCTAGAAATTATTTGATTTCTTTGAAAAAAAACCAAAACAGTGTATGTTGAACATACACTGTTTTATTTTTGGGGATAGAATAATGTGGGGCATGGAAAAGTCATCGGCTCAAGAGAAAACAAAACAGAATCAGGCATTAGAACAAGATATTCAAAGCTTTGCCCAGAAGATTGAGCAATTCTTATTTGAAGTAAACCAACTGATTTTAGACAAACCACAACAAACCAAATTGGCGCTGACTTGCTTGTTGGCGGGTGGTCATGTGTTGTTTGAAGATTTACCTGGCTTAGGTAAAACCACTTTAGCCAGTGCTTTGGCGCGTCTGGCTGGGTTGCATTTCCAGCGGATTCAATTCACCAACGATATGTTGGCGAGTGATGTGATTGGGATCAATATTTTTAATCAAAAAGAACATCTATTTGAGTTTAAGCAAGGGCCGATTTTTACCCAGATTTTGTTGGCGGATGAAATTAACCGCTGTAGTCCCAAAACTCAAAGTGCCTTATTAGAAGCAATGGAGGAAGGGGCTGTTACCGTAGATGGTGTGCATTATGAATTGCCACAACCATTCTGGGTCTTAGCCACGCAAAACCCATTGTTTCAAAGTGGTACTTATGCTTTACCAGAATCTCAACTCGACCGTTTTTTGATGCGTTTGTCGTTGGGATATCCTTCTCGACAAGCGGAAAAGTTGTTATTACAACAGCGTTCACGTCAGGTTTTGATCCATCAACTGGAGGCTGTATTTAATCAAGCTGATATTTTGCATTTACGTGAGCTGGCAAAGCAGGTTTTTCTGAGCGAGGCCGTACTCAATTATATTTTGGACTTGGCTGCTGAAACACGGAAGCTACGTCATGGGCTGTCAACACGTGGAGTATTGGCGTTGAAGGTTGCGGCACAAGCTTATGCATTGGTTGAGGGTCGTAGCTTTGTAATGACAGATGATATACAAACTGTATTTGTCGCTGTGGTGGCACATCGTTTAAGTCTGAGTGACGTTGAAGTTGGACAGATTTTACAATCAGTCGATGTCTTATAGTTGAGATCGGCATATGCAAAAAGGAGTAAAGCAGCAGCTACAACAATGGATTGCGAAGCGCTTTCAGGTTGAAGGCAGTAAGGTCTTATTGCAGAAAGATGTGCTGGTGTTTATTTATAAGCAAGGTTTCTTATATCTGGTTCTAATTGTCATTACATTTATTGCTGGGATTAATTATGCAAATAACCTGATTCTCGGGTTTTGCTTTTTAATCAGCGCCATTCTCTGTATCAGCTTTTATCTGACTTTTAAGCAACTGCATGGCTTGGAGATTGAACTGGTCGCCGCAGAGGTTGGGCAAGTGGGTCAGCCGCTAATCCTAAAAGTTTTATTCAAACAATCTGTCCAGACGGTTCGATATTTGCGTTTAGATTGGCAAGGACAAGAACATTTTCTGTATCTGGACCAAACTCAGCATAGCCTAGAACTTGCTGTTCTGCCTGAACAACGAGGCAGATATGAACTGGATGCGTTGAAAATTTATGCGACCTATCCTTTGGGATTAGTCCGTGCATGGACGTATTTATATCCAAAACAAAAAGTTTGGATTGCACCGAAAGCCTATGATTGGCAAAAAGAACATAAAAGTCAGCCGACTTCGGCGCAGGATAGTCTGGATGAATTTAAAGAATTAAGAACTTTCCAGCATGGAGACTCTTATCAGAATGTGGCATGGAAGCAGGTTGCACGTGGGCAGAGTTTCTTTATCAAAATGTTTGAAGCGCAGGCCAACCATCAACATGTAGAAATTGACTATCAACAAATACCTGCATTAGGCCATGAGGAAAAATTAAGTTTTATGATGGGGCTGATTGAACAGTGTGAACAATTAGGGGATGACTATGCTGTGATTTTGCCGCATGCCAGACTGGAAAGTGGGCAAGGCCAAATCCAATTGATGAAAGCCAGACTTTTACTTGCGCAGGCTTAAACATGACCAAAGCCATCTATTTTTGTATTTTAGCTGCTTTAGGATTGATCCTGATGGGTCAAGTCAGTTTTATTCCTGCTTCATTAAGTGGATTGTGGGGCATCGTTTGGTTGACTTTGGTATGGCGCTATCACAAGCAAAAAATCACACCATTACCTAAACTGCTTTTAGTAGCATTTACCTTATTATCGATTGGGCTGATTTATATTCAGTATCAAAGCTTGCTAGGCGTAGAGGCTGGGGTTGCATTTTTAACAACTTGTTTATTTGCCAAAAGTCTTGAATCTAAAAACACTCGTGATCTGCTGATTGTCTTTAACTTTGCCTTATTTGTCAGTGCAAGTTTACTGTTATATAGTCAAGCATTCTGGATGGCCGTGATTGTCTTTGTGGCATTTGTGATGTGCCTGATGGGCTTGTATCGGATTCAAACTGATTTATTTAAACAGAAGAATCAGACCAGCAATCAGTTAAAACAAGATATGAGGCAAATCCTAAAATTTGTCGGGATTGCCACGCCATTTTTTATTCTGCTGTTTATTTTCTTCCCACGTTTACCGCCGCTTTGGGCGATTCCTATTCAACAGAACCACGCGACCACAGGCATCAGTGATCGGATGTCACCGGGGGATATTGCTCAATTATCTCAATCGTCTGCCTTGGCTTTTCGTATCATCGCACCGATGTATGATTTGCCTAGTCGATCAGAATTGTACTGGCGAGCGTTGGTTTTAGACGAATATGATGGAACCACATGGAGTAGTAGTTTTTACAATCAGCACTTAAAGCGTATCCCGGTCTCATCGCGCCGTGTCAGCTATCAATATTTACCTGCGGATGAGCAAGCCAACTGGATCATGGGACTGGAATATTCGATTCCGCAAGAGCGTTATTTACAGCTGTATCAAGATGATAGTATTCGTCCTTCTAAACTAATTAAACGCAATCAACCTATACAGATGCTTTGGTTGGGGCGAACAGTAGCAGAGCCCGTTTTTCTGTCACCGCGTCAACTTGAACTGAATACTCGATTTGATGCGGGTAAAGACAAAAAAGCACAGCAACTGGCGCAGCAATTATTTGAGCAGAACCAGAGACAGCCTGAAAAATACTTACAATCAGTGCTGTCGTGGTATAGGAAAAATGGCTTTACCTATACGTTGACGCCAGGCACTTTGAGTGGAGATCGGATTGATCAATTCCTGTTTTCTAGTCGCAAAGGGTTTTGTGAACATTATGCATCTAGCTTTGTCATGCTAATGCGTTATGCCGGAATTCCTGCACGGGTGGTGACTGGCTATCAAGGTGGACAATTGGCGCCAGACGGACAAAGTTGGGAAGTACGCCAGCTGGATGCGCATGCATGGAGCGAGGTTTATCTGAATGGAAAATGGCAAAGGATCGATCCAACTGCAATGATTGCACCGCAACGAATTGATACGGGGATGCAAGATTATCTGGCGCAAGATCAGGCTGTATGGGGAGATGGGCAAACGCAGGCTTGGCGTGTGCAGCAATTTAAATTTTTGAAAAATGTACGCATCTGGAGTGATTATTTAAGTTACCAATGGCAAAGCAAAGTGGTTGGCTATGATGCAGAAAAACAGAAAAATTGGTTATCCCGATTAGGTTTGGATTCAAGCTATGGCTATGTGATTGTTTTAGTTGTTGGGATTGGAAGTATTTTAATCATCTATGCAGGATGGTACTGGTGGAGACAAAGAGGGCAACAAGATCAGTATCAACGCATGATTATTCAATTTGAAAAACAATTGCCCAAGCATTTGCATAAATATCCAGCTGAAACCTTTCAAAGCTGGATGCTGCGACTCTCTATGTTGGTTGAGGAGAAAGATTCATTTAAACAAGTGACTGTGTTATATCAAAAAATCGTATTTTTAGAGCAAAAGGATAAGGTAAATACCCAAGAGTTTAAGCAGTTGCTTAAAGACTGTGCGATTGTAATAAAACAGTCGCAAAAAAACTTGTGAAGCGTCAAAAAAATGAATATGATGCTTCTCATTCTAGGTGTATAGCTCAGTTGGTTAGAGCGCTACGTTGACATCGTAGAGGTCTCCAGTTCGAGTCTGGATATACCTACCAAGATTAGCTGATAAATCAGCAACTTAAAAAACCGCCTTAATTGGCGGTTTTTTGTTTGGGGGGCGTTTTTGGGGTATTTTCGGGGAACTAATTCACGCTCTAATGTGGATAAGCGCGAAAATTACTTGAGTTTAGGATTTGAATAAGTGTGGTAATAAGTTAGTTATACGTAGGCTGAACTATCTCAATAATTAAAAGGTTACAGATGATCTGGATATATTCTAAGAGCAGCAAGAAGGCTATCCAGTAAAGAGTAGAACTCTCTTGAAAAGAAGACCTCAGCATACGGTCAACCCGTTATTACCTCAGATAAAGATGAGGAAGGATATATTTATTACACTGATAAGAAAATTCTAAAAAATACTAAAGGAATCCTTATTAGCAATAGGGTAAATGGATGGTAGGAAGTTCCATCTATAATTACAAGTAATTTAATTCATGTGTAATTACCGTTGTAATTGATAAGTTAGCTATTAATAGAATATAACTATTATAAAATATCGGATGCCTTAAAATTCAGTTAAGCTTAATTTGAGTGAGGTAGGCATTGAACTCTCATAAATAAAATTGCTTATGTAGATTTTTGATTTGTAAAACTGATATATGTAATTGAGAAAAATTTAAATGAACCATGATCTTCTAAATATAGATTTTCTAAAGAAAATGTGTGATGGAATTAGGCAAGAAAAAGTTGATAAAGCAGCCGTTGAAGAGAAGCTTACATTTTTGGTGAACTATTATAGTATTATTAATTTTCAAAGCATTAAGAGAGATGGATTATTTTTTAGAGCTAGAAAACTAGAATCCAGTAATAGTTATGACCATGTGAGAGAATTGGGAGCACCGCCAACTTCATTAACATGCGCCAATAGGTTAAATGCTGCTTTAGATCCAGTATACTATTTGACACAGAACATGTTATGCGCTCTTGATGAAATCCGTACTGTTGTTGGTGATAGAGTTCAAATTATAGCTTATGAATCCAACGAACAGATTTCACCGAGATTTGCCATAATTGGTGAAAAGAAGAATGTTTTTAGGAGAGGGAAGTCAAAGTATAGTGAGGAAATTGGTACATATATAAAGAAAACATTGCACTCACTTTTTGAAATAGATCAAGTCGCTTTTCAAAGCTATCTATATCTAGATAGTTTTCTGTCTGATTTATTAAATGATCCTGATGCAAGTGAGACTAATTATATACATACTCAGTCTTTATTAAGAATTTTTCAGAGAAAACATTCTGATATTAATGGCTTTATGTATGATGGAGTCGCTTCAGATGGTGCTATAAATATAGCATTGGATGTGAATATAGCAGAGGCGTTTTTAAAACCAATCCATACTATTACAATTAATATTTTGGATAAATATGATTATGGATTATACAAATATAAAATTGATAAAAAATCTAAACAGATTTTTGAAAATGGTGAAATACAATGGGAATAGTTTATAAAACAAGCTTGGGTACACCGACAAAAGAGTCAATAGGGATAGCGACATTAATAAGAGCCCCGTGAAGCTGTTGTGTTTTTGTAGTTTAATTTTTGATTTTAATGAAAAAATTATAAATTTTGCCTGTTGTGAACTATTTCCCCTGTAAAATATTAATGTCGTAGCTTAATTCTCCTGTTATAAGGATGTGAACAGATTCTACGATAACGTCTTGGAATTGTGTTTTTTTATAAAGACTCAAGCGCACTAAAAAGCGCTGTGAGGATAGCGAAATTAATGAAAAATTTTATTTTAAAGAGTGTAGCTGTAATTTTTGCAGTCTTTTCTACACATACGATGGCTGCTGATTTTGTTGCGGGTAAAGATTATACGGTTGTACAAAATCCAGAAAAAACGTCCGTGCCCGATAAAATCGAGGTACGTGAATTCTTTTGGTATGGGTGTACCTATTGTTTTAAATTAGAACCACATATGCAAAGCTGGTTAAAGAAAATTCCAAATGATGTGTATTTTCTTCGTACGCCAGCAGCAATGACTCCCATGTGGGAACAAGGTGCACGTGCATATTATGTGAGTGAGGCCTTAGGGGTACGTAAGCGTACACATTTACCGTTATTCCATGCTAATTTTTCAGGCAACCAAAAAGTTTTGCAGAAGGATGCTTTTGCTAAGTTCTTTACAAAATATGGTGTGCCTGAGAAAAAATTTAATACTATGTTTGATTCTTTTGCAATCACTGCAAAAATTGCCGAATCTAATCAATTGGCCCGTAAATACCAACTCACAGGTGTGCCAGCGGTTGTGGTAAATGGCAAATATATTGTGCAGGGCGGTGATGAAAAAGTGGTTCAGGTCGTTGAATATCTGGTAGATAAAGAACGCAAAAAGAAATAATTTTTACGTTTTCTCGACGACATTATTTTGATTTGCAGTCAGCCACCAGAAAGTTTTATTTAACATGGTCAAGGTTTGCTGACTCTAGTTTTTTAAACATGCGAACAATGCTTGACCCCGTTCGTGATTGGTGCTAATTTAATCAATAAGGAAGTCATATACTATTTGGGATTTAAGAGAAATCTTGCCTAAATGCAAAAAGATATGATGACCTGAATACACAGCTAACAACGAACGAAACAATTTAGATTGTTTTTAAAAATGTTCAAGGTTGTAGAAAAGCCCGTTAATCGGGCTTTTTTAATGTCTATCTTTTTTAAAACATAGACTCAAGATATAGCCGTTTCTAAAGATTGGCAGGGTACTCAAGATTTCTAATGCTGCTATTTATTATTGTATTTATTGTCATTGGCTTGATTTTATTCATTTTCTTGGTAAAGAAAACGTGTGCTAGGCAAGCTTCTTCTGACTCGAGCCATTCATATTCGCCAACACCTTATATCAATGATTCATCTCAACCTAATGATTCCAGACATATAGATCACTGTAGTATAAGCGACAGTAGTAGCTCAGATTCGGGTAGTTGTGACAGTGGAGGAAGTAGTGATTAAAAAGCTCGTACCCCCGAGGGAGGAGTACGAGTTAAACTGGGGCTTAAGGTAGATCAAACCAAATCATCTGACTGTCTTGTAGTGCGGTAATGATTGCTGTTTCATCAAATATCAAGGCATCACCAGCTTTTACTAAATGATCTGCAATCATCACTTCACCTGAAATCACGTGCACATAGTTCAGTTTTTTCTTTGCTGTAATCTCTAGATGTTGATTCTTTTCAATCACTGCAGTTTTTACTTCAGCATTTTGACGAATCGACATCGGTGCAGATTCATCACCTGCAATCAAGTGCCATTGGTTTGGATGATCTTTTGGATTGAGCTGAATTTGCTGATAGGTTGGTTCAGCATCTTGTACATTCGGTTGAATCCAGATCTGTAACAGATGCACCGCTTTATCGTGCTTGTTCATTTCACTGTGGGTCACGCCTGTACCCGCACTCATCAATTGCCATTCACCGGCATTGATCTGGCCTTCATTGCCCATGCTGTCTTTATGGGAAATGGTACCATCCAGTACACAAGTCAGGATTTCCATGTTGTCATGGGGGTGAGTACCAAAACCGTTATGTGCAGCAACCGTATCGTCGTTAATTACGCGAAGGGCACTGACACCCATGTATTTCGGGTTGTACCAGCTACCAAATGAAAAGCTATGATAGGTGTCTAACCAGCCAGCTTTGACATGACCACGATTTTCACTGCGATGTAGATAAGCATTCATCTTTCATCTCCCAAATTATTATGTTCTGCTTGATGTTTATATTATCGATTCATAATAGGGATAAATAGTCTTTTAATGCGACGTGTTGTTCTATAAATGGAATGATTGCAAACGTGTATTTTTTTGATGTCCATAAAAAAAGGCTGAATCAAATATTCAGCCTTTTCAGAATTTGATATCAGTGTATCAAACGCTTATTTTGATTTGTTTTCCAACTGTGGAATCGCAGAGCCTTGTCCTACAGAAAGTAGACCAGTTTCTGTGTAGATACCCAATTTTGCACGTGTATCTGTGATATCAAGGTTACGCATAGTTAACTGACCGATACGATCCATCGGTGTAAACATCGAATCGCCTTTCTCCATCGTTAAACGCTCAGCTTCATAAGTGAGGTTAGGAGATTCAGTGTTCATGATGGTGTAATCATTACCACGACGTAATTCGAGTGTCACAGTACCTGTAATTGCCTTAGCAACCCAACGTTGTGAAGTTTCACGAAGCATGAGCGCCTGTGAATCGAACCAGCGACCTTGGTAAAGTAAACGACCTAAACGTAAACCGTTAATGCGGTATTGTTCAATCGTATCTTCGTTATGAATACCCGTAACTAAACGCTCATAAGCGATATGTAACAAAGCCATACCCGGTGCTTCATAAATACCGCGAGATTTCGCTTCGATGATACGGTTTTCGATTTGGTCAGACATACCTAAACCATGACGACCACCGATACGGTTTGCTTCTAAAATGAATTCAACTGGATCTTCGATACGTTGACCATTTAATGCAACTGGCATACCTTCTTCAAAAGTAATGCTCACTTCTTCTGGTTGAATTTCAACTTCTTCTTTCCAGAACGCAACACCCATGATCGGATCTACGATTTTAATACCAGCATTTAAGTATTCTAAATCTTTTGCTTCGTGCGTCGCACCCAACATATTTGAGTCAGTTGAATACGCTTTTTCTTTTGACATTTTATAGTCAAAGCCGTTGTCGATCAGGAATTGCGACATTTCGGCACGACCGCCTAACTCATCAATAAACTGTTGGTCTAACCAAGGCTTATAGATTTTGAGAGCAGGGTTGGTCAATAAACCATAACGATAGAAACGTTCAATATCGTTACCTTTATAAGTCGAGCCGTCACCCCAAATGTTGACGTCATCTTCTTTCATTGCGGTAACAAGCATGGTACCTGTCACTGCACGACCTAAAGGTGTGGTATTGAAATAAGGAACACCACCCGTGCTGATATGGAATGCACCACACTGAATTGCTGCAATACCTTCAAGCGCAAGTTGTAAACGACAATCGATTAATCGAGCTTTGACTGCGCCGTACTGTTCAGCTTTCTTTGGAATAGCATCATAGTCATCTTCATCAGGTTGACCCAGATTTGCAGTATATGCATAAGGCTCTGCGCCTTTCTGTTTCATCCATAATAAAGCTGCTGAAGTGTCTAAACCACCAGAGAAGGCAATCCCAACTTTTTTACCTACTGGTACATTCTGCAAGATCGTTGCATTATCAGTCATTGCTAGTCCTAACTATTTCGAAATAGGCACCCTAATACATCGGTGACCAAAGAGAATTTATACGTCCCGTACTATATCACTTTTCAAATCGATTTTTTTTGTGTTAGGAAAGGAATTCTTTTTTTTTCATTTGAAAAATAGATTAACATCAGAAAAATATAAAGTTTTACGATAAGTATTCACCAGAAGGCATTATCTCTTGATGAGCTTTCATAAACCCAGAGGGAGTGAGAAAAAGATTGTAATACTTATCGTTAATATTCAAAGTGAATCATTTAGACCAATAAATTGCTTCTCGATCGGTGTAAAGACATGGTCATTGCGTGCAATCAGGTATAAGCCAATGTCCCGATATTGTTCAGGGGTTTCCCGATAATATTGAATTTTGTATTTCTCGATCAAAGACTTGGCGATCATCGAAATGCCCATACCCAACTGGGTAAAGTGAATTAAAGCTTCATGATCGTAAATATGAGTGAGTTCACCTTTGGTGAGATTGTAGTCTGTATAGATGCTATCTAAAGTTGTGGCATAGCAGCATTGTTCAGAGGCCAGTAAGATATTTTGGTGATTCAGACATTCCTCAAGATTGTCATGGTTAATCATATTTTTGCCAATAATCACCAGTTGATCATCCGCCTTTTTTATATATTGCAGATTCTTTTGTTTGGGATGACCCAGTGCATAAGCCATATCCAGATTGCCCGCTAGAATTTCATCTTCTATATAGCCCGTAGAGCCAGTTTTCATGGTGATGGATAGCTCTGGATAAGCTTCATATAATTTGCTAAATGAAGGATGAAAACGCATCCCGCCGAGACTGGTATTGGTTCCAAAACGTAAGACACTTTCTTGTTGATAGATTTTATTTTCAGTTTCTTCCCAAGTGAACATCATCTTTTTGTATTGGGTGTACAAATTCATGCCTGATTCAGTCAACTCAACACCTTTGGGTTTACGAATAAATAACTGGCGTTTGTAATGATTTTCAATTTTCTTGATTTTTGCAGTCATATTGGATTGTAAATAGTTGAGCTTATGCGCCGCCGCTGTAATGCTCTTAAGCTCGGCCACAGTGACAAAAGATCGGATATCATTAATATCAATATTCACGGCAATTCCTCAATCAATCCAGCTCATCTATTCCAACAGATAAAAATCAAAAAGGAGAGGTGCTGAATAGGCATCAAAAAAAATGATGTATCTATTAAAACATAGCATTATTCATGATGTCATTTATTTTATACACTAACATGACTTTCCAAGGGTTGAGTACAACACGTGAATATTCGAGTCGTTAGCGCAATCGCGTTGTTATGTTTGGTCTGGGGCTCTTTATGGGGCTTGGTCAAACATAGTTTGCAGGTATTTCCACCATTCCTGTTTATCTCTACGCGTTTGATTCTGGCTGCATTGACCTTAATGGTTGTACAACGAATTTTGAAGAAATCGATTTTGCCCAAACAGGCTGAATGGAAACCGCTCATCATTTTAAGCTTGCTGATTTGTCTTGGTTTCTATGCAACGCAAACTTTTGCTATGCAATTTGTAGATTCGGGATTATCGGCAGTGCTGGTATTTACCATGCCTATTTTTATTGGTGTGCTGGCACATTATTTCTTAAATGAGCGTTTGAATAGCCAAAAAGGCATCGGACTTATTTTAGGGACGCTGGGACTGATCGCTATTCTTTGGCCGCAACTTCAGCATATCCATATGAATACCTCATTGCTTGGGCAAATCTTGTTAATTGGTTCTGGTTTCTTCTGGGCCTTATCAACAGTGTTTATCAAAAAGAATTTTGCCAGCTATGACAAAATCAAGCTGACCATTTGGCAACTATTGCTAGGTGGAGCTGTTATTTTTGTCGGTGCTTTAGCTTTTGAACCTGTAGATGTCCAAGTGTGGCTTAATCCTTTAAATGAATCGGCCTTATTTTATATTGCGGTGATCGGAACGGGATTTGCGTTTGTATTGTGGAACTGGATCGTGAGTCAGGTGGATACTTTTATTGCCTCAATCTCGATCATGTGTATTCCAATTCTCAGCTTGTTGTTTGGTTCTTTGATCTGGCATGAACCTTTAACGCTGAATATTCTGATTGGTGCGGCATTTATTTGTTTGGGGATTGTGATGAGTTCGCTTAAAGTGAAAAAGCCAAAAAGTCATTTGGCCTATTCAGGTAATCAACAGCATTAAGCTTTCATTTTCAATATCAGAACAGCAGTCAGTTAAATGGCTGCTTTTTTTATACGTTTGCCTTGGAGAATATTTAAAGGGTTTCAGCTAAATTGACACTTTCAACCATTAAAATTCGATTTACAGTCATCCCAAATCAATAAAAAAGTATTAAAGTACTATGCAACAAGTTGCAAAGCCAAAATTAAAGAAGGAATACCATGACTAGCTATGCAAATATCTTAAAGCCATTACATTTGGGTTTTACTACAATTAAAAACCGTGTCGTGATGGGCTCAATGCATTCAGGTTTAGAAGATCGTTTTTTTAATTATCCTAAACTTGCAGCTTATTTTGGTGAGCGTGCAAAGGGCGGTGTTGGCTTAATCATTACTGGGGGGATTTCTCCAAACCGTCAAGGCTGGTTGTTACCTGCAGGCGGTACGATGAATAGTCTGGCAGATATTCCGCATCATCGTCTGGTTACGCATGCAGTACATAAGCATGGTGCAAAGATTCTCATGCAGATTTTGCACTCTGGGCGTTATGGTTATCATCCTTTTTCAGTATCTTCTTCTCCAATTCAGGCACCGATTAATCCATTTAAACCGCGTCAAATGTCTGATTCACAGATTTTGGCAACCATTGACGATTATGCACGTTGCGCAAGTCTGGCCAAAAAAGCAGGCTATGATGGTGTAGAAATCATGGGCTCAGAAGGCTATTTAATTAACCAGTTCCTGAGTAGCCACGTGAATAAACGTACCGATCGTTGGGGCGGCGATATTGAAAACCGTATGCGTTTTCCTGTAGAAATCGTTAAGGCAATCCGTGCCAAAGTTGGTGAGAAATTCATTATCGCATTCCGCTTATCATTGCTGGATCTAGTTCATGATGGCAATACCATGCAAGAAGTGATTGTGGTTGCCAAGGCATTAGAGAAAGCTGGGATTACACTGTTAAATACAGGGATTGGCTGGCATGAAGCGCGTGTACCTACAATTGTAACTTCTGTGCCGCGTGCAGCATTTGTCGACTATACCGCAGCCGTGAAGCAGCATGTATCGGTTCCTGTGATTGCATCGAATCGTATCAATATGCCTGATGTTGCTGAAGAAATTATTGCTTCAGGCAAGGCCGATATGGTGCAAATGGCGCGTCCATTCTTGGCTGATCCGTATTGGGTCAATAAAACAGCCACCAATCGTGTCGATGAAATTAATACCTGTATTGCTTGTAATCAGGCGTGTTTAGACCATGCTTTTAAAAACCAGCGTGTCACTTGTCTCGTCAATCCACAAGCATGTTTTGAAACGGAACTGGTTTATATCAAAACCAAGAAACCAAAACGCATTGCAGTCGTTGGCGGTGGTGTGGCAGGCATGTCGGCTGCGACTGTAGCTGCAAGCCGTGGTCACGCCGTCACTTTGTTTGAAGCAAATGAGGATGTCGGTGGTCAGTTTAATTTGGCAAAAGTGGTTCCTGGTAAAGAAGAGTTTCATGAAACCATTCGTTATTTTAAAGTGCAATTGAAACAGACTGGTGTTGATGTACGTTTAAATACACGGATTAGCCGTGAACAGTTAGAGCGAGAAGGGTTTGATGAAGTTGTAGTGGCAACGGGTGTGGTACCACGTGCCTTAAAGATTCAAGGTAGCACAGCACCACAAGTCCTGTCTTATGCAGAGGTTTTGCGTGGTGCAGAAGTAGGACATAAAGTTGCTGTGATCGGTGCAGGTGGTATTGGCTTTGATGTTTCAGAGTTTCTGTTAAAACCTCCACATCAACCTCAGCCACAACCTTTAGCAGAATGGCAGCGTGAATGGGGCGTTGATCCAGATCCTGATTATATTTCAGAAGGTGGGATGCAGCGTCCAGAAGTTGAAATGCCAGTTCGTCAAATCTATTTGCTACAACGTAAAACCACACCATTAGGTATCGGCTTAGGTAAAACCTCGGGCTGGGTACATCGTGCGCAACTTAAAAAACATGCCGTGCGTATGCTACGTGGTGTGCAATATAAAGCAGTCACCGATGAAGGGTTATGGGTTGAACATAATGGGCATGATCAATTGTTGCGCGTAGATACCATTGTGGTCTGTGCAGGACAGGAATCGGTCAAAGATTTGATGCCAAAAGAAGGTGAAAGTACTTTAGCAAACTATCATATTATTGGTGGAGCGAAGCTTGCGGCAGAGCTTGATGCGAAGCGTGCGATCCGAGATGGTGCTGAATTAGCCGCTAAACTGTAAAATTGATGAAACAATATGCATTTGAATACATTGCAGTTAAATTTCTCTTGTATAAACAGGGCAAGCTTTGTATTCTTACGCACATGGAAGCGTGGCAGAGCGG
>NZ_LRPD01000025.1:0-50461 GCF_001605865.1 Acinetobacter sp. NRRL B-65365
CTACTATGCAGTTAGAACCACTCAATTGAGCAATTTTGAAAATATTATTGTCAGCTACTATTCAATGATGAATAACAAGACTTATATTTATATATTGCTTGCTATTTTATACCTTTACCCTGTCATTTGTTTTTTCAAGAAGGTATTTGGCAGTACAAAATATTTCTATATTTTTATTTTTTGTCTATCACCACTTGGCTTATCAATCATAGCATTTGATTACTTTAGATGGTTAACATTAGCTTTCTTTAACCTAAGTATTTTAAGCTTTTATTTAATCATTTCTGAAAAAACTAACAACCTTGAAATTGGACACTACCTTATTGAAAGAAAAAATAAAATTCTAGCATACGGTCTAGTTTCCTTATTGATAGGTGCTCTAGGTGTAGTTAATTTTTTTCCTGGATTAAATAACACTGGGGGGTTCTCAACATCTCAGGTACCAACAAAAATTTTAAATAAGGTTAACTTCCCAACAGATACAAATAGCCAGTTATTTGAAGTAAATAGAAATATTAAAGGGTGGGAAATAGAAACAGATCTTAGTCAATATAAAAATATTGATTTAGCTTTACATTGGTACGAAATGGAAGTAAAAAAAGGGAATGCGTTAGCTAAAAACAATTTAGCAATGATTTATATTAGAGGCGGGGAAAAGGATATAAGTTATGAAAAAAGCTTTTCTTTATTCAGAGAGGCTAGCAAATCTAGTCCTGAAGCATTAAACAATTTAGGGGTTTTGTATGCAAATGGTCTTGGTGTAGATAAAAATTACAATAAAGCCTTGTCTTCTTATATACAAGCCGCAAAAAATGGTTCTGTCACAGCAATGTATAATATCGGTATTAGCTATTCAAAAGGTCTAAATGGATTAGACAAGGATAAAGTTAAAGCTAAATATTGGCTTGAAAAAGCTAAAGTCCATAATTTCTCACCAGCATTGCATGAGTTGAAGCATGGGAAATGGTAAATTATAAAAGCTCTAGAGTATATTATTTACTGAATAACTAGAACAATTTTGCTAAAGCCAATGATTCTAAAAACTGAATCATTGGCTTAATTATATAAAAAAGCTAAAACTATTCTGATCGTCTCGGTATAGAATATCGAAAATAACTATAAAAATTTTACGTGAACACTTAATTGGCGTCAGCGTACTGAACTTAGGCTACCTTGCCAGTGAATACGAGATCGACAAATCGACTCAAGCCATTTTAGAAGAAACTAAATATTCTCTGATTCCATTATCAGATGTGATTCAGGCGATTCATTTTATTATTTCAACCAACAAAGCAGCTTGCATCAAAGAAATACTCATGCCTGCCATGCTGGATAAAAATATCTAAATTCTTAGAACAACTTGAGTCTCGGAATAGAAACTACAACTGTTTCATCAAGGCGAATAAACGCGCCATATCGTATTTCCGACATCATCCGCAATCAACAGAGCACCAGTTTTATCTTCTGTGAGGCCGACTGGTGCACCGTATAAAGATTTTTCATCTTTGGAATAGAAACCATTGACTACAGTGACAGGCATGCCATTTGGTTTTCCATCTTTAAATGGAATAAAGATGACGTTATAGCCATTGAGAGGGTCTCTATTCCAACTGCCATGATTACTCACAAATGCGCCATTTTTAAACCGCTCAGATAGCTGAGTGGTATTTGAAGCAAACCATAAGCCTAAAGGTGCAACATGAGAGCTTAATGCATAATCAGGTTTAATCGCTTTGGCAACCAGATCTGGTCGTTGAGGCTGAACACGCTCATCGACATGCTGACCGAAATAGCTATACGGCCAGCCATAAAACCCTTTTTCCTGCACCGAGGTTAAATAATCAGGCACCAAGCTAGCGCCAATTTCATCACGCTCATTGACAATGGTCCATAACTTTCCAGTTTCTGGTTCCCATTGCAATCCGGTTGGATTTCGAATCCCGCTGGCAAAAATACGACTCGCCCCGGTGGCAACATCAACCTCTAAAACAGTTGCACGGCGATATTCGATCGCCAATCCATTTTCGGTAATATTACTGTTTGAGCCCACACCCACATATAATTTTTGCCCATCTTGACTCGCCAATAAAGCTTTCGTCCAATGATGATTCACCGTATCTGGCAAATCAGACAATTCAACACCTTGGTCGGTAATCTTGGTCGCATTCTCCTCGTAGTTGTATTTCATAATATTATTGGTATTTGCCACATATAGGTGATTACCAATTAATTGCACACCAAAAGGAGAATGTAAGTTTTCCAAGAATTTATATTTCTTCCAATGTCCATCTGCTTCCAGTCTAAGTAAAGTGATGCGATTCCCGCCTTTACCGCCTTTTCCTGATGATTTTTTAACAATACCAGCAATCGCCTGTTTCGGTGAGGTCAGTGGCGCCTCTCCTGGACTATTAGATTCAACAACGAGAATATCCCCATTTGGCAAGGTATATAGTTGACGCGGGTGCTCAAGCTGATCTGCGATCTTTTCAATTTTTAAACCCGCAGCAACCGTAGGTGTTTGCTGAGCTTTCCAACCTACTCCATTCGGTACTTTCATCGGGGGAACAAGGAAATTCTGGGCTTCAGGTAATTGTGGGTCTGGGCCATATTGTGTTTGAGGATCAAGCGGTTTCCCACCAGAACAGCCGAATAATCCAACGCTAACTAAAGCTGAAAAGAAAAATGTATTTGATATTTTCATATTTATTCTCCAATCAGCTTATTTTGTATATGAGTGGATTGATATAGATAATGCAGAGCAATAAGAAGGATCGTCAGCGTTGATAGAATAATATTTGCTGGAACGATGGCAAAAGCATCACGGCTATGTATAAAGGCATTAAAGGTCGCTGCAATAATCGCAAAACCATAAAGCCAGAACCCCACAACATCTGGCCTCCTTTGCTCTATCACTGGCCGAAACCAGACATAAAATAGATTGATAAAACGTGGAATAATACAAAATAGCAATCCAAACGTAATACACCATGCGGCTGCCTTTGCCCATAAGACCTCAGCAGTTTTATTATAAAAAATATCAAAAACCCAACCCGCAACAAAGAAACCAAAAGGCAATGGATTCAATAACATATAAATGGAATATAGAACGCCAGATCTTGGATTGTTTTTTTTCATTCAAACTTCTTCCTTTTAGATTATTTATAGGTGTTCAATAATGATTTAAGTGAAATGCGCTTATAATTTACTGAAACACCAGTCTGTATAATTTTCATCCACTATATGTATTCTATGAAATAGCTGTCAAAATTCATCAAATATTGATTCCCAAAAAACTTTTGGGAAATAAATAAAACTGCTTCCATCTCTATGGCGAAAACAGACATTTTTGAGTTTTTTACTTAACAATAGGTTTCAAAATAAAAATAGATTCTGGTTTTTTTATGCTTTCGTAATTTTGTTTTTATTTAGCGTTACAGCTGAAGGTGATTTGTTCTTATACGATTACCGAGTAATAAATTGTAAACTCTCTCATTATGTTAAATAAAAGAGACTATTTTGTAAGATTAAATAGTCACCTTCTTTCAAAACTTTCAATTTTTCTGATTGACCATGCATATGTGAAATATTTCATAATAAAAAAGGAAGCCTCAGCTTCCTTTTTTACATCTAAAACTTAGATGCCATATTTTTCGCGATAAGCCTGCATATTGGCTAGAGCTTCTTTCTCGCCTTTGGCATCCAGATAATCCATCAAATCTTTCATGGTAATTAATGCATGCACTGGGATTTCGAGTTCTTTTTGCACTTCCTGAATCGCAGAAAGTTCACCTTGACCACGTTCTTGGCGATCTAGAGCCACCAAGACACCTGCAATTTCAGCACCTGCATTTTTCAAGATAGTCACCACTTCACGAATCGCAGTTCCTGCCGTGATCACATCATCAATGATCCAGACTTTCTGACCTGCAACTGATGCACCAACCAACACACCGCCTTCACCATGATCTTTGGCTTCTTTACGGTTAAAGCCCCACGGTACACTTTTGCCATGCACTTGAGACAAAGCCACTGCTGTAGCAGCCACAAAAGGAATTCCTTTGTATGCTGGACCAAAAATCACACCAACATTGTCACACTGTACCAGTTTATCGGCATAGCCTTGTGCCAGCAAAGACAGTGCTTCACCATCGTTGAGTAAACCCGCGTTAAAGAAATAAGGACTGACACGGCCTGATTTTAAGGTAAACTCACCAAATTTAAGCACACCACGTGATAATGCGAGTTCGATAAAAGCTTGCGGATGAAATGACACAGGCGTTGTCATATAAGGTGCTCCAAATTCTTTAATTGAGGTTAAACAGACGTATGATACCAAAGGATAGCTATCCAAGTGATGTAAAAATTCTTCGAGTCGTTTCAATTAACGTAAATGGCCTGCGTGCTTCTGTCACCAAAGGCTTACTCGAATGGTTAGAACAGTCAGGTGCAGATGTGGTGTGTATGCAAGAAAGTCGCATTACACATGAGCAATGGACGGATAAATTTAAACCTGAAGGATGGTACACCCACTTATTCCCAGCTGAGCGTGCAGGTTATGCGGGCACAGCAATTTATAGCCGCCTGCCTTTCGTCTCCGTCACCAACGGCTTAGGCTTTGAACTGGCAGATACTCAAGGCCGTTTTATTTCGGCTGAATTTGATTTAGGCCTGTCACAAACCGTTCATATTGCCTCGTTATACTTGCCATCAGGATCAAGCGGTGATGAAGCACAAGCACGCAAAGATGTGTTCTTACAAGAGTACGCCCAAATACTAAAACAATGGCGTGACGAGAATAAATCAATCATCGTATGTGGGGATTATAATATCGTGCACAAACGCATCGATATTAAAAACTGGTCAGGTAACCAGAAGTCATCTGGCGTATTGCCACATGAACGTGCTTGGCTCGATCATATGTATGATGAGTTGGGCTATGTAGACACCTTCCGTGAGGTGCGACCAGAAGCAGAGTTGTACTCATGGTGGTCAAATCGTGGTCAGGCGCGTGCGAAAAATGTCGGGTGGCGTATCGACTATCATTCATGCTCTCCAGACTGGAAAGCGCGTACTGCGAATGCATGGGTCTATAAAGAACAATGGTTTAGCGATCATGCACCCGTCATTATTGACTACAAAATACACGAATAAGTGAACACTTGTTCACTTTACCCGCTTCTTTAGCTTACAGAACTTGTCGCTTTTGTGTATTTTTATTTACCAGCTAGAACGGCATTATAGCTTCACGGCACAGGGAAGCGGTCAGGATGACCAAAAAGGGATAGGACGCCGTAGGAAGATAAAATAAACTTGATTCAAGTTTATTTGCATGGATGAGACATTGGACGTTGAAATGAGACCCGCATAATCAGGAAGATTAAATGCGGGTTTTCTCTTTTCTAGATATTAGATATTTTCTCTTCATCTTGTCGTTAGCACTTTTGCTCAAAAAGTATGATCGTTTTGATCATTTCATTACCTCTTAAAACCCTCTACCGATTAACTTAATAAAAAATTTCAACTGGCACATCACCTGCTTTTTACGTTAGGCTTTGATCCATATTTTTCATTCTTTCTATGGTTTTTTCACATGTTTAAAATTTATGGTATTAAAAATTGTAATTCGATGAAAAAAGCCTTTGATGCATTACAGGCAAAAGGAATTGATTACGAGTTCCATGATTACAAGAAACAAGGTATTGATGCTGCAACGCTAGCAATCTGGCTAAAAGAGATTGGTGCAGATAAAGTCCTGAATAAAAAAGGCACAACATGGCGTAAATTGACTGCTGATGAGCAAGCGCATGCAACCAGCAATGAGCAAAACCTGATTGAAACACTGATTGCTCAACCAAGTCTGATTAAACGTCCTGTATTGCAAACGCCAAAAGGCTTTGTGATTGGCTTCGATGAAGCAACTTATCAAGATCTATCTGCTTAAATCTAAATAAATAGCAGATACAAAAAAACCGAGTCATCAGGCCCGGTTTTTTTATGTTTATCTTGTGCTTAGTTGGTACGAATCCAGGTTTGGTTACGACCTAAAGCTGCAACGCCAATATAACCGCGTAATTTCAGCTTTTTACCACCTTCGATAATTTCAGCTTTTAATTTGTAGGTTTTGCCATTTTTAGGATCGATAATTGAACCACCATCATAATTCACACCACCTACATTTTTAAGGCCATGTACAATGGTCACGCCTTTAAGTGGTTTGTTGTGATAAGTTCCTTCACATTTAGAGCATGCATTTTCCTGACCTGCTACTAAATATTTTTGAATAGACGCGGTGAGGGTTCCATCCTTTTGCTCAGTGAACTTCACAATCGCCTTCGGCTGTTTTGTTTCATCATCGATGGTTTGCCAAACACTGCCATTCAGCGCATCCGCTGCATTGGCAAAAGTTGTTAAACCGAGCAATCCAAATGCTAGAGCAATTTTCTTCATTTTTGTAATATCCTTAAGGGGTCTTTCAAACTGAAAGTATTGAGAAGTTCAATCAATATTGCAATTCTTGATTATGACTATTTGGTATAACCTGCGTAAGAGTGACATAGCGCACAATTTTTCAGTTTTTATCATGATGTCTAGGCGCTACTTATATTCAAGAATTTTCTTATCGGTATACTCATCTAACAATATGGAAAAATTATGAAATTTGCTACTGTTTGGAAATATTATTTTACTGAATCTTTACTTAAAGCGACGATTCGGACACCGAGCCAATTTAATTTGGCGCCCAATGCTTTACGGCCGTTACTGGATCAACTCTGTCGCATATTTCCACAAAATCCAACAGTACAAATTCGACCATTACGCTTAGCGGGTATCCGTGGTGAGGAAATTAAAGCTCAAGCTTCGGCAACACAATTAATTTTACATATTCACGGCGGTGCTTTTTTCTTGGGTAGTCTCAATACCCATCGTGCATTGATGACCGATATTGCGGCACGTACGCAAATGCAGGTGATTCATGTTGATTACCCACTCGCACCCGAACATCCTTTTCCTGAAGCCATTGATGCGATTTTTGATGTCTATCAAGCATTGCTGGTTCAAGGTATTAAGCCCAAAGATATCATTATCTCAGGTGACTCTTGTGGCGCGAACCTTGCCTTGGCATTGTGCTTACGCCTGAAACAACAACCTGAACTAATGCCAAGCGGCCTGATTTTGATGTCTCCTTATCTGGATTTAACCTTAACCAGTGAATCGTTACGTTTCAACCAAAAACATGATGCATTACTCTCCATTGAAGCTTTGCAGGCTGGTATCAACCATTATTTAACAGATGGTATTCAGACAGATGATCCCCGCGTTTCACCGCTATTTGATGATCTGACAGGCTTACCGCCTACTTTGGTACAAGTCGGTTCTAAAGAGATTTTGCTGGATGATTCAAAGCGCTTTAGAGAAAAAGCTGAAAAAGCCGATGTAGAGGTGAACTTTAAACTCTATACAGGCATGTGGCATAACTTCCAGATGTTTAATGCCTGGTTCCCTGAGGCTAAACAAGCCTTGGCAGATATTGCTGAATTCGCACATGCCTTAGATCGCGACTAAGCATCATCAAAATATGTGTAAAAAATGGTCAGCTTAGGCTGGCCATTGTCACTCTTCATTCAGTTTGGTCATCATCAAATAAAAATCATTGAATATTCTGATAACAGCTTATTTTTCAAAATATTTTTCCCGTCCTGATTTGCACTAAATCCTCCAGATGCAGACTTTTTCTCATTCTAAAGATGCTATTGTTATTTGAATAATCGTTCCTCCGTATTTTGATGACGGATATACAGTTCCTAGGAATCTCATTGCATAAAAGGATGCATGCCAATGGTGAAGATTCATTTTAATAGGTCAACTGACGCGAAAAGATGGGGCTTTCGGCTTTCTTGGGAACATCATATTGTCGTCAATTGGACCATGCTTAAAAAAAGCATTTTATTACTGATACTTGCTGCATTAATGAATCTGTTCTGGATCAGTTGGGACATTTTCGTACTCATGAATCCTGTTTATTCAGAATGGGTACATCTCAAGCTGGTCCGTTCACAATTATGGACCAGCCTGATTATGCTGGTGGTTTTGATCCTGTTGGTTATTCCCTGCCATCTGTTCAGGGAACAACACTGGGCACAGGAAGTCCTCCCGATCCTCAGTGTGCAGGTCTTTACCGCGATGCTGTGCCATAACAGCTATCTGGTCGGCAGCTTTAGTCCTGCCACCATGGTGGGCTATGTCAGTGTCGTGGGTGTCGGTCTGGTGCTTTTCGACCGCCGTATGGTGTATTGCGCTCTCATTCCTGCCACGCTGGCCTTGTTCTTTTGTAATTACCTGAGCATGGTCGGGATACTCACCTACGCGCCATTATTTAACATGCAACATCTGAATCAGGTCGCCATGCATCCATTTTGGGTAGGCAGCATGATGTTTTTTCTGGTGCCCATTTTGCTGGCCTGTTTATTTCTATTTGAAATCTTACTGACCCAATGGCGTACCCGTGAAATGACCATCCAGATTTTAAGTCGTCTCGATCCTCTGACCAATGTCCTGAACCGGCGCAGTATCGGGAGTTATTTAGAAAGATTGCATCAGCAGCCTGATCAGCAATATTCAATTGTGCTGCTCGACTTAGATCATTTTAAAAATATTAATGATCACTTCGGACATAGCATGGGAGATCAGGTACTGATTCAAGTCGCCCAATGTCTGGCAACCCATCTCAGAGAGCAGGATATTATTGGGCGCTTTGGTGGGGAGGAGTTTATTTTATTGCTGCCCAATACCAATACAGCTCAAGCACAAAAGGTTGCCGAGCGCTGCCGGCAAGCCGTATCACAATTGCGTTTTATCACCGAACATAAGCAAGAATTCAGTATTAGTGCCAGCTTCGGAATTAGCAGCTCACTCAGTGCCGATGAGCCACATCTGATTATCAGTCAGGCGGATCAGGCCCTGTATGCTGTAAAAGCAGCGGGACGCAATCAGGTAAAAATCTTTACCGATCTGATCACCCACTAGCAAAGTGAAGGCAGTGATTTGCCTTCACTTGAGCCCCAATCAGGCTTTTAAAAATTCTTCCCGATGTTGGCGATAAGGCTCATCAAAAAGCACAAACGTCTGTTCTTGCTTGGCTTCAGCAATCCATTGTTGTACTGAAGGCAAAGCCAATATTTTCTGCATATAGTTTTGGCTAGAAGCCGAGATGGGTAATTTATAACAGTCGAAACGCATCACCACAGGTGCGTAAAATGCATCAGCAATACTGAATTCGCCACACAAAAAACTGTTATCGTCTGGACGTTCTGACCAGATCTGATCAATTCGGGCAACATCAGCACGTAATTGGGTATGCTCTGCCCATAACTGCTTGCCAATATGTGTTAGCTCAGCTTCGACATTCATAGGACAAAGATTGCGTAATCCCTGAAAGCTACTGTGCATCTCGGCACTGATACAACGCGCTCTGGCACGCAGGGTTTTATCTTGCGGCCATAAGGCATGTTCAGGATGTTGTTCTGCCAGATATTCACAAATAGCCAGCGTATCCCAAACCACCAGATCACCATCCACAAGTGCAGGCACTTTCCCGGTTGGATTAAGCTTTAGAATTTCTGTTTTAAACTGGCTATCTGCTTCAAAGCTATCAAACTGAATCAGCTGTTCCTGAAATAGAATACCAGCCTGTTTCAATAAGATCCATGGACGCATTGACCAGGTCGAATAATTTTTATTGCCAATCAAGAGCTGATACATATTTATTATTTTCCTTTAAATAAGGCGAGTTGTTGTAATAGCTCGGCTTTCTGGAACGCACCAGTTAAACGTAGCGAGCGAATTTCTTGTTGTTGCTGATCGAGGAATAAATAGGTCGGTGGCCCCAAGATATCCCACTGCGCTAAAAGTGCCTGATGCGATGCATCATAGTGGCTTAAATCCAGTTTAATCAGATAATAACCCGATAACGCCTGCTGGACTTCGGCATCTTTTAAAATACGATGCTCAATCGGCTGGCAAGCGACACACCAATCTGCATAGACGTCAATCACGATACCGCGATCTTTGGGTGCATTGGCGAGAATATGCTGAAACTCATCCGCAGTTTGTGCCACATGCCATTCAGCAAGTTTATCTGCCTGAACCGAGCTGAGACTTTGAATATGCTGGTATTGATTAAAGGCCAAGGCCGGAATGACCAAAATCAGCAATATCGCATACAGCCATCGCAGCTTGGATTTCTGCCCAAACAGACGATAAACCGCATAGATAATAAATGCCAGACCCAGAATTAAACTCAGGATTTGAATCGCTAATTCTGGCAATAAAGGACGAATAAAATAAAGACTTAAGGCCAGCATTAAGAAGGCAAAAATCACCTTGATCTGATTCATCCAGTCGCCAGCTTTCGGTAAGGCTTTCGCGCCCAATACACTTGCCAAAAGCAAAGGTATACCCATACCAAAGCCAAGCGTAAAGAGTAATAATGCACCTTGCCATTGACTCTGTGTTTGCGAAATAAATAGCAAAACCCCAGCAAGTGGTGCAGTCATGCATGGCCCCACCAATAACGCTGAAATCATGCCCATTACACTGGCACCCACCAGCGTGCCGCCTTTTTGATTGGATTGCATCTGATCCAGTCGATTGACCCAACGCTGTGGCAATTTCAGTTCGAACAGGCCAAACAGATTGAGAGCAAACACCACAAACAATAAGCTAAATGCAATCAATGTGGCGGGTTGCTGTAACCAGCGCTGAAAATTCAAACCTGCTGCGGAAGCAATCAAACCCAGTACCGCATAGACCAGCGCCATACTGACCACAAAGGTCAGTGCAATTGACCATGCTTTAACACCTTTATTGTCACGTACGATCAACGAGGTCAGGATCGGTAACATCGGTAATGAACACGGCGTAAAAGCCAATAAAATCCCTAAACCTAAGAATAACAGGATGCTATAAGCCAGTGAATGCTGCTCAAGTGCACTCGACCATTTCTGGTCTTGGGCCATTACACCTGAATTGTCTTGTGAGGGTGATTCTACGCCTGCTTCAGCCTGTACTTCATCACTTGTGGGTTGTTGAGCATTGAATGTGCTAGATGAACGCGCCACGTCCAGAAAGCTTTTTTGGGTATTAGAACTGACATTTTGAGCACTCACCAAACCATCGGCGTCAGTCTGAAATTCAATATTTTGGGGTGGATAGCAAATTCGGTCTTTGGCACAACCCTGCCACGTCACACGATAGTGTTGTGATGCTTGAGTAGGAATACTGAATTCAGCTTGTTGATAATAAACCTGGCTATGGCCATAGTTTTCATCATATTGCTCAACTGCTTTAGGCAAATTTAACGTAACAGGCTGATTGCCCTGCTGGACTTCAAATTTATGCTGATATAAATAGTAATTGGGCTGAATCGACCAATGCAAACGTGCCTGATTCGCTTGCGTCGATTCAACCGTAAATGCAAATGCCTGTTCAGGACTGAGTAAAGGTGCCGATGAATTCTCTTGGGCATAGGTCAGTGACCCACATAACAACAATAACGTCCCAAGAAAATAACGCATCAATGCAAAACTTTCTCCATCTCGAACAGACATTTTCATTCTCATCTCACTATTTTCTCCCGAATCTCTCTCCCACTTATGCAGAAGTGAATTTAAGAGAATTCAGGAGCATTATTATTAGAATAAAACCGATACGCCGAAGCCACCGTTATAGCTTTTCTGATTGCCATTGAGATCCACCCCAATGCTAGCGTCCAGCTGTGTGCGGTTATTCAAGGCATAGACCAGACCCGTGCCGAGACCATATTCATAATCCTGACTTTCTGCTTTACGGTAAATAAATTCAGAGAAACCAGATAATTTACCCGCGATCTTATAATCAATGGTTGGTACAGCTGTAACTGCCCAATCGCTGTTTTGCGCTTCATAACGCATGGTAATAGAAGTACCAATCAGGTCGCTGAACTCATAAGCAACAGCTGAGGTTAAGCTATAGATATCATCATGGTTGGTGAACTCATCGTTACCTGTCGCAATGATTGCTTCTGCTAACAAAGCCATTGATAAGCGGTCATCTTTTAAATCAATCGCTTTTTTCAAACCAATGCTGACATCACCTAAACCATTGCTTTCTTTTTTCATGCCAGCACGCTTGTATTGCTGCCAGACTGGGCCTTGCCAACCCAATTGCAATTCAAGGCCATCTGCCAGACCTGTACGCAATAACATATCGCCATTTAAGGTCAGGGTTTTATCTTTTACTCCATCGACATTACCTTCTTGGTAGCTGATGCTCGGTAAGCTTTGTTCCCATGCCAATTTTCCAACAGGTGTAATACCTGTGCCCATGCCCGCTCCAGGACGGTCAAAAGAAAAATCAGCCGCAAAAGCGCTGCTTGCCATCATCGATACGGCAATCACGCTTAAAGTTTGAAAAGTTTTCATCATGTTCCTCTTTCTCTTGTATCGGCTGGGCTTATGCGCCTAGCTCTTTTGACATCTTTGCACCATGCTGACGTAACAATTCCAGTGTCGCACGTTCTTCTGGCAATGATTCTGACCAGTCAATTTCATCAAATTCACAATCAAAGAATAATTGGCTAATTGAAGATAAAACGGTTAAACCTTCTTCATCACGAGTATTTGGATCTACTTTTTCTTCGAGTAAACGTTGTACCACAGGTACACAAGCCGAACTTGCTGCATCCCAAAGCGGGCCATAAAATTCTTCAGCATCCCATAAGTGCAAATTGGCTTTGGCCTGAATCAGGGCATCTAAAATATCCAGATAAACTTGAAGCGATTGTTGCTTTTCTTCTTCGCTTAATGGCTGGCCTGCTTCATACGCTTCACAAATTGCTTCCCACCATGTGAATAAACCATCACAAATCACTGACACAGGCGGCCCTTGTTCAGGATCAATAAAATTCGGGTCGAGTCCTTCAGCAAGTAAAGATTGCACTTGGTCTAAATCGAGTTGTTGTATGGCTTGCACCAAGGCCTGCTGTTGCTTATTTAACATGACCAATTCTCACAATATTTTTTAATGAATGTATTATGCCGAATATCCTGACAGGATTTTATAAAACCATCTAAAAAATCATGTAGAAATTTGATACAGGCATAAAAAAAGCCCCAAATGAGGCTTTTTTTATGCGTTTATCTTTACGCTTCGTCATCTACTTTGACGTCTTCATCTGCATCGACATATTCTGGCAAACCACCACGGTGATGATCTTTTTTCTCATATAGATGCTCCAGACTGCGTTTTAATTTATCAATCGCACCATGAATCGAGTTATCAATATTTGTCGCTTTATGTGTCACTGCAACAGGTTTCATTCCTGCTGGACGAGCCTCAATCATACAACGTTTGTCGTGATCGCCCGTTTTATCCCCATTTTCATCACTAATATGAACCGAAAAGTGCGTAATACGCTCGCTATAACGTTGGAATTCCTGTGTAAGTTCTGCACGAACATAACTAATTAAACGTTCACTACCTTGAATGTTTTTATCTGTACGGATTTCAATATTCATAAATATCTTCCTCTCTTTTCTGTGAGACGGTGCTACAAAACTTTCTTATTCAGCACACTTTGAGCATGCGATCATTCAGTGCAGTTGTATATTTTGATTATGTAAATGCTTGTGGTCTCCTCGCTTAGCATCTGTTGATTTTCAGTATGTAAGAAGATCTTCTATAGTTCCAATATCTGTCTTTCGTTAGAAATATGCAAGCTGATTTTTGACATTTTTATTAAAACTTAAACAAAAACTACTTTAACTTTACACGACTTTATTTTTGGCCCGACCTCTACAATTATTTTGTACCTTTGGTCAAATTTGGCTTTATTTTTGCTTAATACCTTGTATGCTTTACACGCCTTTTTGGGGGGAGATTTTTAAATGCAATTGAAGCAACTTGCAGCAACATGTTTATTGGTATCTACAGCAGCTTTCGCTCAGGCAAAGCCAATCTGGCAGGACTTTAGCCTGACTGGTTTGTATGGGGAAAACTACGAAGTTGTTGATGAAAAACAAACAACTTTAACAGTTGAATATGCGGCAAAAGTGAAATATGCCGATGTGTTTTTCTTTATGGATCGTATGCGTGGCAACGAAGATCATAAAGTTACCTATTTCGAACTCTCTCCACGTTTAAGCTTGGGTGAGATTTCTGGTCAAAAACTTGCTTTTGGTCCAATTAAAGATGTGTTGATCTCAACAACATGGGAAAGCAACAATGATGACTTTTCTAGTTTTGACAACTTCTTATACGGCGTAGGTTTTGATCTCGCAGTTCCATATTTCCAATATGCAAATGTGAACTTCTACCGTGCCAACAACGAAAATACCTCTGATGACTATCAAATGACGATTGCCTATGCATTGCCATTTAAAGTATCAAATGAAGATTTCCTTGTAGATGGTTTCCTTGACTGGTCGACAGGTGAAAAAGATCACGCAAGTGAACTGAACTGGACGACACAGTACAAATGGAATGTCGGTAAACACATTTCACCAGATACACGCCTTTATTTAGGTGTTGAGCATTCAGTTTGGAATAACAAGTTCGGTATGAAAAACCGTGACGAAAACAACGTCAGCGCTTTGATCAAATATCACTTCTAAGCTTTTTAAAGATGTGAAAAAAACAGCAAGGAATTCCTTGCTGTTTTTGTGTGTATCACCGAATATAAATTTGAGATGAATGATCACTGTATTCAATATTCATCTCTAGTTTTTGCCTGATTTGATGACCTGTGCCCATGCCCGTAAATCTTCCACTTGCACCTTATACGCTCTCCCCCCATTTCCAGATTCGCTTTGCGACAGTCGATGATCTAGGCGCGATTCTTGCGATTTACAATGCTGAAATTCTCAATGGAACAGCCAACTGGAATGATGAGGCCGTTTCTTTGACGGAATATCAGCAACGCTTTCAGAGCATGCAACAGCAACACTTTCCAATGATCGTGGTGGAAGACCTGAATACCCATCAAGTTGCTGGTTATGCCTATTACGCAGCGTTTCGTACTATCAGTGGTTACCGTCAAAGTATCGAGCATTCTGTTTTTATTGATCCAAACTATGCACGCCAAGGTCTTGGCAAAGCCCTTATGCAACAACTCATTCATCTCGCCAAACAGCAAAACATGCATATTATGGTCGCTGCCATTGATAGTGAAAACAAAGGCTCTATCGTATTGCATGAACAACTGGGCTTCATTCAAACAGGCTATATGCCACACGTGGGACAAAAGTTTGGGCAATGGCGTGATCTTGTCTGGATGCAACTGCAACTCACAGAAGCCTAATAAAACATCACTTTTGTAATACGTTTCTAACGGCAATTTTTGATTTAAAATGAAAGATATACTTTATTTCAAAAATAGCCACAATGATTAAAACATCCCAACTCGGTCTATGCCTCACAATCGTACTTGCTTCAAGTGCCAGCTTTGCAGAACTTTCCTTCGAGCAAGAATTGCAACAGGGCTGCGCCAAAGTGAAACAATATGCGCAAGCTGGTAAAAATTTTTACGATCAAAAACAATATCTCAAAGCAGCCAAGCAATTCGAAGACCAAGCCGCATGGGCACATTTCTGTCAGGCCAATGCCGAAGAAAGCGGGATTCAGGTCAGTGATCGTGACCTTGAAATCGCCAATAATAATGTGGGGTTAAGTTATGCCAAACTCGGTAAGCCACAATGGGCCAGAGTCTGGTTTTTACGTGATAAAGACTCTAAAACCAGCCAATACAACTTAAAACAACTCCCGAAGCCCAAAGTAACTTCTGATTTACAAGGGACTTATGTTCGCGCCAATGGCTTTGGGCAATGGGACTACATCAATGTCAGCAAAAAACAGAATAAATATGCGATTGCTTTTGATGGCTATTACTTTGGGCTGCGCGGTCTGATCTATGGCCCCAATATGGGACAATTTGAAACCAGCATGCCAATCAAGTCAAAACAGGCTAACTATCGCAATGAAGACTGTGTGATTAAGCTTCAATTTGCCAATGATGCAAAACTTGGTCAAAAAATTGAAGTTGAACAAAAAAATGGTGAGTCCTCATGCGGCTTTGGACACAATGTCTATGCAGGCGGAACGTTCTATAAAGTGGAAAACAAATGAGTGATCTTTACACCAAAACTCAACAAAAAATTTAAGAAAAAGTATGAGACTCGGAAACGTCATTCACAACCTGCATGATCTTTGAAAGATATTGTTTCTGCGAAACAATAGAAAAAATCCAAGAATTGAACAGGTTTTGTGAATGACAATGCCTTTGGTTACTTTGGGCAAAACCAAAGTAACTCCAGCCGAAGGCTTATTTAGAAATTAGAAAACTACTTGGTATGACTCCGTAAAGATAATCATTTTTTTAATATCTACTTTTCTAAATAGTGATATGTAGAGATTAATACTAAATCGCCACCAACTCCCGAATCCCCTTCTCTGGCATCTCCTCACCCCGCCCTTGCGCAATCACCTGCCCACGCGCCATCACCGTATAAGCATCTGCCAACTCTTCGGCAAAGTCATAAAACTGCTCCACCAAAATAATCGCCATCTCGCCCTGATCAGCCAGTTTACGAATCACCCGACCAATATCTTTAATAATCGATGGCTGAATCCCTTCAGTCGGCTCATCTAGAATCAATACGCGTGGTTCAGAAGCCAACGCTCGGGCTATGGCAAGCTGCTGTTGCTGGCCACCGGATAAATCACCACCACGGCGATGTTTCATTTCATCCAGTACAGGGAAAATCTCATATAAATGGCTTGGCACCTTACGCGTCTTAGCCCCTGAGAATTTAGCCATGCCAATTAAAATATTTTCTTCTACCGTTAAAGTCGAAAAGATATCACGACCTTGCGGCACATAGGCCAAACCGGCACGTACCCGTTGTTCAGGGGACATTTTGGCAATATCTTTGCCATCGAGCAGGATTTTCCCTGATTTAATCGGTAGAATGCCCATCAAGCACTTCAGCAAGGTGGTTTTTCCCACTCCATTACGGCCCAATACCACACTACATTCACCGACAGGCGCATTAAAAGACACATCACGCAGAATATGACTGCCACCATAAAACTGATTAATTTGTTTCACTTCCAGCATGTGTCTCTCCTAACGCCCTAAATATTTTTCAATCACATCTTCATTGGCCTGAACTTCCGCCAATGTGCCTTCTGCCAAGATCGCACCTTGGGCCAATACCGTGACTTTTTCACTGATGGTGTCAATAAAACTCATGTCATGTTCGACCACCACAAGAGTGTGATTTTTTTTCAGTTCAAGGCAGAGTTCAGCAGTTCGCTCGGTTTCAGCATCGGTCATGCCAGCAACAGGCTCATCCAGCAAAATCAGTTTCGGTCGTTGCATCAATAGCATGCCGATTTCCAGCCACTGCTTTTGTCCATGCGACAGCAAACCTGCTGGCTTCTGTACAAATTCTTTTAAACGAATTTGTTCCAATGTTTCATCCAAAGCCAACTGCGCTTCTGGATCTAAACGAGAAAATAAGCTTTTTTTCACTCGTTTATCGCTTGGTGCAGCCAGTAGCAGATTTTCCATCACGCTAAAATTTTCAAATACTGTTGGTTTTTGAAATTTGCGACCGATGCCTGCTTCGGCAATTTGCTCGGTACTCATTTTGGCTAAATCATAGTTTTGTCCAAAAAATGCCGTTCCAGTAGTTGGACGGGTTTTACCTGTAATCACATCCATCAAGGTGGTTTTTCCTGCGCCATTCGGCCCGATAATACAACGTAGCTCACCCTCAGCAATATAGAGAGACAGATCATTCAAAGCCCGAAATGAATCAAACCAAACGCTGACTTTTTCCAGATATAAGGCAATGCCATGACTAAAGTCAGCCCCTTGTGGTTTGGCACGTCCATACCCTTCACCGAGTTGACCACCATGTTGAGCAGCGTCAATTAATACATCACTCATTTAGTCACGCTCCTTTTTAAAACGGTCAAATATGCCAATCACACCTTTCGGCAGGAATAAAGTCACCACAATGAAAAGTGCTCCCAAGATCAATAACCATGCTTCTGGTGCAGCCACAGTGAAATAAGTTTTCACGGCATTAATTAGACCTGCTCCAAGAATTGGCCCGATCAAAGTGCCACGTCCACCCGCAGCGACCCACACTGCCATTTCAATCGAATTGACGGGATTCATTTCACTCGGATTAATGATGCCTGCCTGCGGCACATACAGCGCGCCAGCAATACCCGCAATCACCGCAGACAAGACCCATGCCGACAGCTTGTACCACAGCGTGCGATAACCCAGATATTGCAAGCGATTTTCACTGTCGCGAATGGCTCCCAATACTCGACCATAAGGACGATTCATCAGTTGTCGTAAGCCAATAAAACACAGCATCAACACCAGTGCAGTGACAAAACACAGCGTGGCACGCATTGATGCAGAGGTAATGTCAAAACCGAAAATGGTCTTGAAACCAGTAAAGCCATTATTGCCCCCAAAGCCTGTTTCATTGCGGAAGAACAATAACGCTGCGGCAAAAGTCATGGCTTGGGTAATGATGGAAAAATACACACCTTTGATTTTGGAGCGAAAGGCAAAAAATCCAAAAATAAATGCGATCAAACCTGGGATTAGCACCACCAAGGCCAAAGCCCAAGCAAAATGCTCCGTCCCGACCCAATACCACGGCAATTCAGTCCAGCTCAGGAAGCGCATAAAATCAGGCAGCCCATCACCTGCAGATTGACGCATCAAATACATCCCAAAGGCATAACCACCCAAGGCAAAATACAAACCATGACCTAAACTCAGAATCCCTGCATAGCCCCACACCAGATCCAGCGCCAAGGCGACCAAAGCCAAACACATGATCTTGCCTATTAAAGTAATCCAATAAGCAGACAGGTAAAATGCAGAGTCTGGAGACAGCAAATGTAACCACGGCAACAACAGCAACACTGCAAAACAACAGGCAATTGCGACAGTGCTATACGGTTTATCTGCGAACACAGAAGTGATTTTCATTGGCTTACTCCACAAAACGGCCTTTGATGGCAAACAAACCTTGTGGACGCTTTTGGATAAACAAAATCACAAGAACCAAGAGAATAATTTTTGCTAAAACCGCACCTAAACCAATTTCCAGCACCGTTCCACTGATACCTAGTCCGAGTGCTGCAAGTACGGCACCCCACACTTGACCGACACCACCGACCACAACAACAAGGAAGGCATCAATAATGTAGTTTTGACCGAGATCAGGCCCGACATTACCGACTTGTGCCAAGGCACAGCCTGCTAGCCCTGCCAAGCCAGAACCGAGGCCAAACGCCATCATGTCAATCCGTGCAGATCGAATGCCAACAGCACGTGCCATTTGACGATTCTGTGTGACCGCACGAACGAATAGACCAAAGCGAGTTTTATTCAGTAAGAACACCAGCAGTAATAACACCGCAACGGTAAACGCAATGATGGCAATACGGTTATATGGCAGCATCAGGCTTGGCGTAACCGCAATCCCGCCACTCAACCAGCTCACATTTGAGACTTCGACATTCTGTGCACCAAAAACCATACGTACCAATTGCATCAGAATCAGACTCACCCCAAAAGTGGCAAGTAAGGTTTCCAATTGACGGCCATACAACGGACGAATAACGGTGCGCTCAATCAACATACCAATCAAGGCACTGACCAGAAAAGCCGCAGGAATCGCAGCGATGAGATACCAATCCACCAGTCCAGCAAAATGGGTTTTAAAAAAGCTCTGGATCACGTAAGTGGTATAAGCGCCAATCATGATGAGCTCGCCATGCGCCATGTTAATCACACCGAGCAGGCCATAGGTGATTGCGAGTCCCAGTGCAGCAAGCAATAAAATACTGGCGGTACTTAAACCTGAAAATACATGCCCCGACCATTCACTGATTTGTAAACGGGTTTTAATTTTATTTTGTGCATCCAGCAAAGCTGCCTTTAAAGTTGGATTCTGTTGCGGTTGTTCTAAAGTCTGGGTGATAAGCGCGAATACATCTGGACGATTTGAATCTGCCAATATTTTCACGGCTTCAAGCTTTGTAAACTCATCAGAACTATTAAAATCCAGACGTGCCTTAAGTTGCGCTAAACGGGCTTTGACCTGATCATTTTTTTCATTGACATAGAGTTGTTTCACGGTCGCCAGATCTAGCTCAGCCAGATTATTTTCTAAAATATCAACCGCGGCTAATCGCTGTGATGCATCATTGGAGCTGAGTTTAGCTTTGGCTTGCCCAAAATTCAGTGCCTTACGTAAAGTATTGACCAAAGTCACTTGGGATAAATCCGCAGGCCATTGCTCCAGTGCTTGCTGTGCAGGGTAGCTGAATAATTTGTCATCATTTTTCAGCAAATAGGTATTGCCCGCACTATCGGTATACAGCTCATTGTCATCGATATACGCCACCAATTGATCCAATTGTTCAATACTGGCAGGCCATTGATTGAGCATGGCACGACGTGTGGCAAAATCAGCTTTTACGAAAGTTTGAATGGCATCTTGAGAAGCTGTAGACGTCACGGTTGCTGTGGATGTGGCCTCTGCCCATGCTGGAGTAAATATCAGCTGCGCCATGATGCAGAGCAGTGCCAAAACATAATGCTTCGCCATAGAACTCCCCTTATTTTTACGGTTTAAATAGATCAAACAAAAACAGAATGAAAAAACCTGCTGCCAAGACAACAGGCCTTAAGATAATTATTTAGGGATATACGGACTCCAAGGCTCCGCCTTGATGGTTTGCGGTGTTTTGTAGACCACATCAAATTGGCCATCACCACGAATTTGCCCAATCATCACAGGCTTATGCAAATGGTGATTGCTTTCATCCATTTTGAGCGTGTAGCCAGATGGTGCAGCAAAGGTTTGACCTGCCATCGCATCACGGACTTTGTCGACCTCAGTCGTACCTGCTTTTTCAACCGCCTGCTTCCACATATTGATGCCCACATAAGTCGCTTCCATTGGATCATTGGTCACCACTTTGTCAGCATTTGGCAGTTTGTATTCGACCGCATATTGTTTGAATTTATTCACAAACTCAGTGTTTTTAGGATTCTTCACCGACATGAAATAGTTCCACGCGGCTAAATGCCCCACCAATGGTTTGGTGTCGATGCCACGCAACTCTTCCTCTCCTACCGAAAAGGCCATGACTGGAATATCGGAGGCCTTGATGCCTTGATTGCCCAGTTCACGATAGAACGGCACGTTAGAATCACCATTGATGGTCGAGATCACCGCAGTTTTTTTACCAGCAGAGAATTTTTTAATATTGGATACAATGGTTTGATAATTGCTGTGACCAAATGGCGTATATTCTTCCATGATGTCAGCATCAGCGACGCCTTTGGACTTCAAGAAGGCACGCAGAATTTTATTGGTGGTGCGTGGATACACATAATCGGTGCCAAGCAATACAAAGCGCTCAGCTTTACCACCTTCATCTCCCATTAAATATTCAACCGCAGGGATCGCTTGTTGGTTGGGTGCAGCACCGGTATAGAAGATATTTTTCGATTGTTCTTGGCCTTCATATTGCACTGGATAGAACAACAAACCATTCAGTTCTTCGACCACAGGGAGCACAGATTTACGCGAAACTGATGTCCAGCAACCAAAAATAACCGCGACTTTATCTTGGGTAATCAGCTGACGCGCTTTTTCTGCAAACAGTGGCCAATCTGAGGCTGGATCGACAATCACAGGTTCTAATTTTTTACCCAATACCCCGCCATTGGCATTAATTTCATTAATGGTCATCAGTGCGGTATCTTTCAGCGAAGTTTCAGAAATCGCCATCGTGCCTGAAAGCGAATGCAGAATGCCGACTTTAATGGTGTCGCCACTTGTTGCTGGCGCTGTTTTAGCTTCCGTTTTTGTTTGTTCTGTTTTTTCGGCTGGTTTTGAACATCCAACCAGACCAATCCCCATCATGGCTGCCATCAGTACAGACATCGACATTAATTTATTCTGCATCTTTATTCTCCACACCTTGAATATTGTGATTTCTACTAGGTGGGGTTATTCAATTTTTATGCCAACACGGCAAGCATATGTTTTTATTCTGTTTTAATAAATTTCACTGATGATTTTTTTGATCTTGTATACAACATTGCATACAAAAAACACCTCCTGACCTAAAATGATGCAAATTTGTTCAACCCAAATCCCCATACTTTAAACAAAGAAAAAGCCAAGCATTGGCTTGGCTTGGCTTTAATCTATAGATTTTTTCGGGAACTTAGACGCTAATATCGGCTAAATTACCTTTTTGCTCTAACCAGTGTTTACGGTCAGCTGAACGCTTTTTCGCAAGTAATTTATCCAGCAATCCAGCCGTTAAATGCGCATCATCCAGATCCAGTTGCACCAAACGACGGGTATTTGGGTCCATGGTCGTTTCACGTAACTGACTGGCATTCATCTCACCCAAACCTTTGAATCGGGTAATTTGTGGGTTTTTATTGCCCTTCACTTTCTTCAAAATCGATTCAAGTTCGTCATCGTCCAAGGCGTAATACACATCTTTTCCAATATCAATACGATACAGCGGTGGCATCGCGACAAATAGATGACCTTCCTCAACCAGTGTCGGGAAATGTTTTACGAACAATGCGCACAATAAAGTCGCAATATGCAGACCATCCGAGTCCGCATCGGCAAGGATACAGATTTTGCCATAGCGCAATTCAGACAAATCATCACTGCCCGGATCAACACCAATCGCAATGGCAATGTCATGTACTTCTTGCGAAGCCAAGACTTCATCTGAAGACACTTCCCACGTATTCAGGATTTTTCCACGAATCGGCATAATCGCTTGGAAATTCTTGTCACGTGCCTGCTTGGCGCTGCCGCCCGCAGAGTCCCCTTCCACAATAAACAGTTCACTGTCTTCACGGGTTAAACCAACACAATCGGCTAATTTTCCTGGTAAGGCTGGGCCTGCGACAATCTTCTTACGTTCTACTTTTTTCGCCGCTTTGAGACGACGCCCCGCTTTGGCAATCGCCATTTCAGCCAGTTGCGTCGCAATCTCGGCATGCTGGTTTAACCATAAAGCAAATGCATCTTTGGCAATGTTCAGCACAATATTTGATGCTTCACGGCTGGATAGACGTTCTTTGGTTTGTCCTGAGAATTGTGGTTCCTGAAATTTCAACGATAAAATGAAATTCACGCCATCCCAGACATCTTCCGCAGACAATTTCATATTACGTGGCAATAAATTGCGTAATTCACAGAATTCACGCAGTGCTTCAGTTACACCTGAACGCAAGCCATTCACATGCGTTCCGCCTTGTGCGGTTGGAATCAGGTTGACATAACTTTCCTGAATCTGTTCGCCACCTTCCACGTTCCAGCAAATCGCAAATTCACACGCTGCACGATCCGCTTGCCCACTACTCACAAAAGCAGGATCAGGTAAAATTTCGCGATCTTGCAGTTCATCCATTAAATAGTCGACCAGACCATTTTCAAACTGCCATTCAATTTTTTCTTTATTGATTTTATCGTCATAAATAATTTTCAAACCTGCTGCTAACACAGCTTTGGCTTTTAAATTATGTTTGAGAGCTTTCAGCGCAAATTTAGGACTATCAAAATATTTCGTTTCAGGCCAGAAACGAACGGTTGTCCCTGTCGCACGCTTTGCCACCTTGCCTTCCAAGACGGCTAATGGTGCAACTGGCTCGCCTTGTTCAAAGGCCATTTGATAGAGATTGCCTTGACGTTGGACAGCAACTTCAACACGGGTCGATAAGGCATTGACCACCGAAATCCCGACCCCATGCAAACCACCTGAGAACTGATAGTTGTCGGTACTGAATTTACCACCAGCATGTAACTTGGTCAGAATAATTTCGATACCGCTTTGCCCATATTCAGGGTGAATATCGACCGGCATCCCGCGTCCATTATCTTCAACTGACAACGAACCATCTTCATATACGGTCACACAAATCTGGTTGGCATGGCCTGCAAGTGCTTCATCGACTGCATTATCAATCACCTCTTGCGCCAAATGGTTTGGACGCGAGGTATCGGTATACATGCCTGGTCGACGACGCACTGGATCTAAACCAGAAAGAACTTCAAGGGATTGGGCCGTGTATTGTGTCACTTGGTCTGACTTCCTTATTGGAGGGCTGCCGATAAAAATTCGAGAACTAAAGGTAATTTTTCTTCAAAATCATCCATTGCATGATTACCACCAGCGTCAGTTAAAATCAATGAGGATGGATGAACTGCACTATAATAGCGTTGAGCCTGACGATAATCCAAGACTTCATCGCCTTGTTGCAAAAGCACGAGAATTTTATCAGCATGCTTTAACTTCGTGTCAGCAATCGATTGTAATTGCTGCAATTGATCTGTATCAAGTGTCCATGATTCAGTGACTTTGAGCGGGATTTGTTCAATGCCGAATAAATCTTGAAATAATTGCCATGGTTGCATAGCAGGATTAATCAGTACAGCAGGACAGCCATACTTTGCGACAAGGTATGTCGTATAAAAGCCACCAAGACTGCTTCCCACCAAAACCACTTTATCACGTGGTAAACTTTCGATAAGCTGAGAAAGCTGTGCAAGTACCTGATCAGGTGTCCGATTTAAATCAGGTAAATGCACCTGAACATGATCGAGTCCTGCACAATATTGTTGCAATAATTGCCCTTTTATCGACATCGGGCTACTTCGAAAACCATGTAAATAAATAATTTGCATATGCACCAAAAGAGACAGCGGCTTGACTTATAGTGAAATAAATCACATTATTTTGCTTAATCGTTATGCAAATAACAATATTAAATACAGATAAGCTCAATATTGTCGGACATAAAAAACGATACTGCACTCCGTTCATCAGTATTCTAAAAAAACTACTTATGAAAGATTTAAGATGTAAGCGTTTGTTGTAGTTTATCTAAATAGTATAACGTGAATCACTTCAAACCTTCGGTATATATCAAGGATGGGGAAATCAATATGCCAAGTTTAACACCTCTGCATGAAACCTACTGCAAGTGGGATCGTACGCCCCCGAGTCAGGCAGATGTTCTGGAGGGTTTAGCCCAGCTCGTCAGCACCAGCTTAAGCGGGGTACACGAATTGGTGCAACTGGTACAAACTGAGGTATTACGGACAACGCTCGGTTTAAGTGCACAAAAAGCCAAGAATTTACAAAAACACCCGCAACTGCAAAAGTTCTACCAGTTTTCCTATGTGGCTCTACAAAAATATGGCAGTCATTTTCTTGCCCCTAATTTACGCCGCATTATCGCCAAATTCCCTATTCTGCATGACAAGCCACTGACGCCGACATTACATTTTGCAGTAGGTGCATTGAACGGTATTTTCGGTGATTTCTTTTTAAAGCAACATAATCCAATGGCATTGCCAATGGTGCTTTACGACCACTATGGGTCTTTGCAGCAAGGAGAACTGACGGGCCGTGTCGTGATCCTGACACATGGTTTATGTATGAACCATCTAACTTGGTCTAACCATCGTTATGGTGGGATTGGGGAACGTCTGCTGGCTCAACGTGATAACAACACCATGTTGTATCTGAACTACAACACAGGGCGTCGGATTTCAGCCAATGGTCGTAGTTTTGCCAACACCTTAGAAGATCTGGTCCAGCGTAATCCACGTATTACCAGTATCGACCTGATTGGACACAGTATGGGTGGACTAGTTTCTCGCAGTGCCCTGTTTTATGGCAAGCAGAATCTATATCAATGGGTACATATGGTCGAGAACCTCGTCTGTATCGGCTCGCCACATCATGGTGCAGTACTGGAACGTTTTGGCTTTGTATTGCAGGATAAACTTGGTGCATTTCCATTTATCAGCCTGATTGGTCAGTTGGTCAATGTACGCAGTAACGGCATCCTAGATCTACGCCACGGCAGCGTTCGTGATGATGACTGGGAACATAATGATGCACGTATTGGTTTTGCAGATGACAATCGTAAGCCCGCACCACTCCCATCACATATTAATACTTTCCTGATTGCAGGAACTTTAGAATTTGAGAAACTTCGTAATAAAGCACTCTCTGTGATTGGGGATTATCTGGTCAGTGTCAAAAGTGCCTTGGGTGAACATCCAAATCCACGTTTTCAACTTAAGCTACCAGACACACATAAAGCGGTTTTTTATGGGCTGAACCATTTTGAAATTCAGTATCACTCCAGTGTCGCCGAGCAGATTACGCGTTGGTTATATCCTGATGCGAGAGAAAAAGTGGAAGCTGGGGTACAGACACATATGATCAATGTACCAAACAATTATACCTTTGATGATTTAGAAGGCATTGTTGAAACTTAAATAGATAAGCCCAGCTTTATAGCTGGGCTTTTGTCCTTAAATAAGCTAATTTTCAACAGATAGAGTGCATATATTTAAAAAATTTTTAAATAATTCAATCCTCATAACAATCTATATGATCGTTAGAAAATAACCCAATAGATTCTACCTTCTCATCTTGACCAACAGTATAAATATAATAAAATTTAGAATCCTGTGGAGCTAACTTATATTCATAATAAGCCTCACCTTCTTGATTATCTATTTTCTTTGTTTTATCAATAGCTTCTAATTTTGATAATTTACGTACATTTTCCCCAACGCTTATTCCATTCCCATCTATAACCTTTGGATTCGTTGTATTTATGGCCGTTAGAAAACCTTTATTATTAATATCTAAGTTCGTCTCATTATTATCAATAATAATATTTTTCCATTTTCACAACCTATTATACTACTAATATCTTTGTAGTTTTGAACAATAATATCATCTTTATATTTTTTTAAAATATCTTCCAAACTACTCCCTAAAGTAATTCCATTCAATTTATTAAAATTCAAACTATCTTTACCTAAAGCATGAACTTCGATTTTTGCACAACCAACTAATAAAAATAGTGAAAAAAATAACCCAGATTTTTTCAAAATTAAATATCCTCTATATAACTTCAACACCTATAAAAGTATAGTTACTCTTCACAATCCGACATAGAGAAATCTTTTTCCTGTAAATGAATTCCTTGTATTTCACTATTTACTATATCAAAAGCTAAAATATTATTCTTTTGCTCACTATCAAAAACCTGATAGTTAAAATCTTGCTGAGAATCCCCAGCACCTTCACTTTTAATTTTTATGACTTTATACCCTGCTTTATAATTATTATTTATATTCTCAGCAGTCATCCCATTACTAATACCTTTTGATGTATACACACTTTTATTTTCATACTTAATTAACATTTCAACTAACTTTTTAGAATGGAAAGTATATGAAATAGCTAAGTTAGGATTAAAAATAGTGGTACAACTCCCCATCTCACTCATTAAATTATCTTTTGAAGAAAAATTAATTTCAGAGTATTTATCACCAATAGAATAAACCTTTCCATTATAATATAAAGAATTAAAATCTATAACATTTTTCTTACTTTCAATTTCATTAGCATGATTACATGCCATCAATATTGAACATAATGACAACAACAAAAACCTATTCATAATAAGTATTTCAAAAAATTGGCTTTTAAAAAACACGATAAACACATAGCTTCACTCCTACTATTTATATTAATTATTATTCTAGGGTTTAGGTATTAAATAAAACCCTAGAATAAAATTTTAGTTATTTAGTTTCTTTTTCAGCTGCTAAAACACCTGTAGTTTCACAACCTAAGGTTGATGAAATACATTTTAGATTAACGTTCAAAGTAATCTTGAATGGCGAAGTTTTTCCATCTTTATAAGTTTTAACATTTGCAAGATACGTATACTGGCCTTTCTTAGCATCATATGTTACTTGGTCACCCATTAGTAGATCTGTTTTCTCACTACCATCTTCACTGTTAGAAAGAATTACGGGTATTTCGGTAAAATTATTATTTTTTATATTATAAAAATAAGTTGTGACCTGATTTTTTTTAAAAGGAACTCTCATGTAATCTACAGTACTAATTTCTCTCATTCTAAAAGCAACAATATCTTTATCATGATATAGCAAAGTAAAATCAACATTAGATTTCAAAGTAACTGTTGTTTCAAATACATTATACACATATTTTCCATTTAAAACTTGAACCCCATATTTCTTTAATGTGTAGTTAATATTTTTCTTTGTTTTATTAATATTACCAAAATCAGTTAATTTTATTTTAAAATTAGGACTAATAACAGAATATTTATTATATGTATCTATATATTCCACAGGTGATTTTACTTGAGTAGAATCTTGTAAATAATCATTCCAAGAAGAATTTTCTTTTGCATAACAAACATTAAAAGAAACACCACAGGCGATTATCATTGCAAAAGTGTTCATAAATTTCATAAAAACCTCAAAATCAATACGGTAAATTCGCATTTATAAATGGTATAGGGTCAATCCTTCCATCCAATCCAACGCCTAATAAAGGAGCGCTCCTTGCTTCAAAATGAAGATGAGCTCCATTGGAAATTGCCGTCATCTTATTCGCATTGCCAGTTGAACCTGTCTTTCCAATTTCCTCTCCTGTATCCACTGGATCATCTTTATCCACATTAATATCTGACAAATGAGCGTAAAAAAAGTAGACATATTGATTTTTTGTAAGTTTACTCTGAGCATATTTTTTTTGTTTTTCCGCTAAGTCATTTATATCAACCCTTAAAACAATAACTTTACCATACGCACCACCAGAGTCCTTAGCAAAAACAATCACCCCTCCACAGACAGCATATATTTTTGTGCCGGGATTAGCTTGTAAGTCAACGCCTTGGTGATTTTTGGTTCCATTATTTCTTACTTTACCAAAGGTTGCGCCTTTTGCGTTAGCTAAGCCAGCTGTCCGCAACTTACAATCACGTAAAGGATTATGCCAACCTTCATCCCCTCCCACAGTTTTCTCATCACTTTGAACTTGAGGTTTATTACTCTCACTCTTTGGTGCTGATTGTTGAGTATTAGTAGTTTGTGTCGCTACCGGTGAGGTTACTTTTTGCTCTTTAGAAATAGGGGATGGTACTGATTGTCCTTTTAATAGTTTAATTGTTTCCTCCATGCTTAGGTTTATTCCCGAAGTTTTACTCTTATCGACGACATACTGATAAATATTGATGTGCCCATCAATATAATTTCTTAGCCATGCTCCATAAGCTGCTTTCGCATCACCTTTATACCTTTTTAAGAATTCTTCAGCCTGTTTAGTGCCATTTTTACCAAATTGAATAAACAATAGTTTCTTAGCTCGTTCTGAGCTTAAAGTATTTAAGACGAAATTCTTTCCTCCTGAAGCCCCCTCATGGTGTAACAAATAAGCAAACTTTGCCATTGAACTTGGCTCAGTTAAATTCTGATAAGGAAGACCAGAAGTTTTAAAATTACTAACAGCATATGCAGCGGCAGCATCAATTGCCATTTCTGCATTGAACCTCAAATTTAATTTTTGCTCTTTAGTTAATTTTGGATTATTTTTTACATATTGCCCAACTAATGAATTCCTATCATTACACATAGCGAGCCATGTTCCATCTAAGAATTGAGTCAACCCAGCAGCAGAACTAGAATTTGCTTTACTATTCACATTCCACTCCCCAGTTTTTTTTATTTTTGCAGCTTCGGCATCGATAACAGCTGCTAATGAATGTGCAGTAAAACCATGTCGCTTAGCGGCGCTCACAATATAAGCTCTATATTTATTATTAACTGGCTTTAATAAAAAATTATCTTCTGTAAATTGTGCAGCAATTATATGTGTACTATTACCAGCATCTGTTCGTTTCTGTTCCTGTCTTTCTTCAGGTAATTGATTTTTTTCTTTAGATGCTACTCTTTGGGGCTGATGAGGATTTTTTGTAGTTGATAAACTTTCAAGCACTGAAGAGACTCCATCGACTATCGGCTTACCCACCCTTTTTAAACTATTTTTAATTTCAGATGCAGTCTCGTTAAGTAAGCCTTCTTTTACATAATGTGATCCTTCTACTTTAATTTTTCTTGAAGTTAATTTTAATACTTTCCGACCTAAGGGAAGCGTTTTATGGTCAGCAATTAAATCAAAGCTGCCATTTATATTTTTGAAGAATACTTTTAGCCCCTTAGAATGGTCTTCTATTCCTATATCATCAAATATACCATTAGTTGTATTCTTTATGATTTTCTTGCCATCAAAATCCAATTGAATTGTAGCTTTTAAGATTGATTTGAAAGAAAGATCCATTAAAACTATTTTTAATTGGGTTTCATATTTATGACCGCTACTAGACTCATCTTTTAAATGAATTTTCTGCCCTATTTTCAAGTTATGAATCATTCTGCCTGATAATGAGTTAATTCTCGCAAGCTCTTTTACTGTAATACGATGTTTTTTTGAGATTCCCCAAAGAGTATCACCAGATTTAACTATATAAACATTTGACATATAGACTTACCTATTGTTCCAAATCTTTTTTTTCAGCTTGCAAACCATGCTCACCAATTTCAAATTCATCTTCATTTTCTTCTTCGAATTTATCCTCATCATCAAAGATACTTGACCATTCATCAAAACCAATCAATGCTTCGTATCGTTTTGATTCTTCTTGCATTGATAAATCGCTTTTCCCTGTTGAATTCGTTACCCCTTCCCAAATAATTTCTTTTTTATCTGGCTCATACATCTGTATTTTTGCATTTTCTATCCCCGTACCTGCTAAACTTGAGAATAAGAAATCAACAGCATACGGTCCTATTTTTGGTAATTCAGGAACCTCGTATGAAACCTTAGCCCCACTCACAAACAAATGCTGCCCAGCCTTACTTTCAAACTTACCACCTGTGGTTGAAAACACCCCATTGGCATTAATCTTGAGTTGAGATCCACCGGCTGTCAGTACAATCTCTTTCGGACTGGTGATTTCAATCTTATCTTCTGTAGAAATTAACTTAATGACCCTCTTGGCAATCGCTTCAATCGCATCATCCTGCGCCTGCAACTCCAATTTCCCTTTTGCGGCATAAGCTCTAAAGCCTTTCTGTGCTGCAAATAGGCTAATCTTGTCTTGTGCGTGTCCAATAATATTCTTCTGTGCGCTTAGGTTAATTGAACCGCTGGCACTCTCGGCAATATCCTGAGAGGCCTGCAAAATAATATTTTCAGGCGTGGTTAACGCAATTCCATTCGGCGATGCCAACAACATCAGCGCCTGCCTGAAAATCTTACCTTGCTCTTGTTGCTTGGCATCGGAACTACTTTCCAAACCTTGGGTATATCCCTCCATAAAGCCCTGTAACGAGCCCAATGCTTTAGATGGCGTGATTTCTAACTTGCTACCTTTACTAAAGGTCCCACAGGCACTCATTAGCTCAAAGTCTTTAATATCGACATTGGCTAAAACCTTTCCAACCTCTTTAATACTCTCAAACGGGTTCTGCTGAATCCGATCTTTGATACTGGCAAGTTTGCCTTTGATCATATCAGCGCCATGCTCTTCAATATTTTCAATAAATGCCTTAAGGTTCTCTACAGCATCTTTGGCATCACCAAAGAACGCATTAAACTCTTCTACGGCGCCTTTAGCATCGCCGCCGAGTGCCCCAATATCCTCAATAAAACCACCGCAATCTTTTAAGGCATGGATCGGATCACTATTCATTCCTTCTTTAAACAGATTCAAGGTACTATCCAGTGCCTGTCCTGTGGTTTTAAGTTCTAAAGACTGAATAAACTTCGGTAAACGGTTAATCACATTCAGTGCATCGGTCTGCTGTTTCGCAGCAACTTCACTAAGCATTTTCATACTGTCATAGCCTTGGGACAGTAAAGATTGTGCTTGAGCAGCTTCCAGATGATCAGCAATCGCCTGTTCTTGGGAATACGTACTAATCAGCATACCCTTACCTGCCCGCACCGCACCCCAAGCATCAGTTCTAAGCTCAAAACCTTCACCACGGCCATCACTGGTCTCTTGTGTTTTAGGATGACTTAAATTACCAAGATTGAGCTGTGTTGCTGCATGGCTACTTTGTAACTGCGTGCTGATTTGCCCAGTCGTATCGTCAAATCGTAACTGGTTAAATCCACTTCCATTGACTTCCTGACTACGAATACCACTGAGTTTTTTGGTATCTGGAAGCTGGCCTTTAATATCGAACTTGGTTGGAGAACGTTGTGCTTCATGGATGCGTCCTGTAACAAAAGGACGATCGATATTGCCATCAAAAAAGTCGATGACCACTACCTCACCAATACGTGGCAGAAAACGTGCGCCATAACCTTCGCCTGCCCATGGCGTCAACACATCAACCCATGCCGAGTCAGTGTCGTTGTCATTGCTACCCGCACCGCCATCATGCCCATTGTCATCGCTACGAGTGAATAAAAACCGGACCTTGATCCGTCCCCACTCATCCACATGAATAGCTTCACCTTCTGGACCAACAACTTTAGCGCGTTGCGGATAGGCAATCGGACGATACTGTTCTGGATCATACTCAGGTGTGGTCTTAATTTGACGGCGAATCAAGGTCAGTTCATTTCCTTGCCGTTCAGAATCCTCAAGACTGTGTTTATCCCAGCGACTGAGCATCAATAGCTGGCTCACCTGTTGTTGAAGGTCTTTGGGTAAATTATTCTGGTTATAGAATTTTTTGGCAGTGATTAAAAACTCCTGATCAGCACCCTCATGCTGATTAATTTCAGGATGTTCTCTTAAACTAAACCAATAACCGACCTGACTATCACGCACAGTACTGTAAGCCTTAAAATACTTGGCCTGACTGGCATACATATCATTCAACTGCTGATTTAATTTTTCTAACTGGTTCCCACCTGAAGCAGTGGCCTGATCGTCACCCTTTAAATCCTGCATCCAGGCTGGACTGACATGCCATGCCTGCTCAAGACTTAAACTAGCTGAGTCAAAACTTTCTGAATGCTGATGCGTCGTCACAACGGAACCTGCACCTTCTTCCTGCGTTAATGCATCTGGCTGCCAACGCTGGACATGAACTGCGGTCGGTTGCAAGCTTCTCACCGCAATAAAGCCAGTAATACTATCTTGATATTCTGTTGCGCTGCTTCGATGAAAACGAATACTACGACGGTCTAAAGCCCGATATTGGCTGTTATCATCAATCAATCTGAGTTTCTGCGGCTGCACAGGCACAGTAGCATGTAAAACAAAAAGTTCCGCTTCATCAACTAACCAGCTGATTCCTTCACTGCGCCATAAACGTGTAAGAAAATCATAGTCAGATTCATTGTGCTGCATAATGAAGGGGCGAATATCATAATTCTGACTTAATCCATCAAGATCGAGTCCTAAACTTGCTGCAAAAAGTGGGCTTTTCTGTTGCCATTCCTTGAATAAAACTTCAGTGACTTCCACGATGCTTTTATTCATGAAAACACGGCTGTTACGGCGCTGATGCCATAAACTGGTCGCGTCTTTTATAGTTAATTTATAGAGCGTTAAGGCACCATCACTTTGCCCGTAACTGGCTTCCGTTACGATTCCCGTGGTTCGGAACAATTGCCCCGAATCAGTCACCTGATCAACTGCAACCTGAACGCCGATAAATTGTTTTAGAGGAATTTGGGCATTGGTGGACAGGCAAATCAAATCAGCCTCTAAACCCGCATTCAGCTGATGTTGGCCTTCGATACGCTGTAAAAAAATTTGGTTATTGAGGAGTTGATTAGAAAATTGTACGTGGATGGCACGCTTTTGTGCATTTAACCCTATTTTTTCTAATACATTAAATATATTAAAAGGCATTTTTTATAATCAGATCGTACGGGGAATCGCCAGAACTTTATAAAAAACAGAACGCACTGTCTACAAAAAAACGACCTTTTTTAGCAAAAAGTTACACTTTTGTTAGTGTATGACAAAACAAAACCCGAAATATAAATCCTATATTTCGGGTTTTAGGGAAACTAAATAGTTGTCTCTTATTTTTTAACCACACTATAATTTCTAAATAACTGCCATAAGCAGATCAATAAAATTAAACTGAAATACAATAAAGACCACACTGGAAGTGATTGTCCCAAGAAAGTCCAGTCCACCACCGCACATTCGCCCGAACCCGAAAGTACTTCTTGCAGTACAGTTTTCATTGGTAAGGCATCAACTAGATAATCCAGACCCGGACCACAGCTTGGTACTTTATCTGGTGGTAAACTTTGCAACCAGACATGACGTGCCGCCACGCCAACTGACCAGCCAATCGATAAGGTCGCCAAGAACGCATAAAAACGTTTGAAAGCACTTGAAACAGGGTTATGAATAAATGCAACCAGTGCAATTAATCCCATTCCAATCAAGCCAAGGCGCTGGAAAATGCAAAGTGGGCAAGGATCCAAACCTTGCACATGTTCTAAATACAACGCAAATGAGATACCAATGATGCTCGTCAGTACCAACAACGCACTCACTAAGCGGTAATTCCAACGCATGGGAAATCCTCTAAAATATTAGGGTCTGTTGACCTGTTGCTCGTTCAACAGGCCCTAGCGATATTGTGCAAGATATTGTTCAAAACTCATGTCGTTATCTTGTTCAAGTTGCGCCTGTTTTTGCAATGAAGTTTGCGCTAATTGCGCAAAGTAATGTTTGGTTTCTTCACTCAGTGGATGCTGGTCATAGTGATCGACGTGTTGCTGGGCCATCACACTACCAAAGTTCCAGGTTCCGCCATGTTGTAAGGTATCTGCAATCACATGGGCTGAAAGTGTCTCTTCAACATGGTCCAAACGCTGCTGCATAATCTGGATCGCATCCTGATAAAGATGCGTATCTTCCATTTGATCTAATAAAATCGCGCAACCTTGAATTGCATTTAAATGACGTTGTGCCCAGTCTTTTAACGCAATCGAATTTGAGCCTTCTTCAATCTGTGCATCTCCTGCACGACCACGATTGACCACTTCAAGTTGATTACGATCAATCTGTTCCTGCTCTTCCGCAAACAGATCTGGGCTGTCATTCAATAAACAGTAGAGCGCTAGACTTTCCAGAAAACCAGCCGAAATCTCGTCAATACCAATCGCGCTATATGGGTTCACATCCACAGCACGCAATTCTACATATCCAACACCACGGTTTTTCAGTGCCTGAGATGGTGTTTCACCTGCTTGAGGCACCTGTTTTGGACGAACCAGACTATAGTATTCATTTTCAATCTGGAGCACATGGTCATTGATCTGAATTGGCTCACCCTGCTCATCATTTAAACCTAAATCGGTAAATGCAGGATAAGGGGTATGCACGGCTTTCTGTAATCCATCCAGATAATCATGCAAGTCATTGTAGTGAATCCCCAGTTCTTTCTGTGCCGAGTTCTGATAACCCAAGCGTCCCATCCGCAAGGCGGTCGCTTCTGGTAAATATAAAGTTCCTTTTACCAAAGGCTGCAAATGATGTTCACGACCTGTCAGGAAACAGCGACATACCGATGGACTCGCGCCTAACATATACATGACCAGAGGAATTAAGCGGATAAAATTCCGGATCAAGCCAAAATAGCGATGACTACGATAATCTTGCAGGCTGAGCTGTTTTAATTGTTCATCTTGCTCATGCTGCTGTAAGGCAATAAATAACTGGTCTGGAAAAGATAAATTATAGTGAACCCCTGAAATGGTCTGCATACGGCGACCATAACGCACGCCCAAGCCACGGCGGTAAAGCGTTTTAAAACGGCCAATATTGGAAGAACCATATTGAGCCAGTTTAATATTTTCTTCGTTATCATCCAGCATACAAGGCATGGATAAAGGCCACAGTCGTTCGCCTTCTTCCAGTTGCTGATGCACGACACTATGAATATCACTTAACTCATTTAAAGCTGCGGCAATCGTCGTTTGAGGAGTGGTAATAAACTCCATCAAGGCTTCTGAATAATCGGTGGTGATATGTGGATGTGTCAGTGCCGAACCCAAAGCTTCTGGATGATTTTTTTGTGATAAAAATCCATTACTTTGCATACGTAAACTTTCACGCTCAATCCCGCGTAACATCCCTTTTAATAGCGATGCATCTACCCAAGTTGGTATCACAGAGGAAGTAAGTGTGCTGGGTTGATTCATATTATAGGCTCGCTTATTCAAGATCAGCCGACCACATAAAAGGTAGCGACTTCGTCGACCATACAGACATCATGACAATGCCAATCCCTTCGACTCAGCCAATTATAACGACAATTATGATCTAGTCATCTAGGCTCTGTTAACATTTCATAAATGCTTGTGACAGAAATCCCTGTTTAGTTTGGCAATTTTTATCACAATCTTGTTACATAAGACACGCTGAAATTGTGATTTTATTGAAAAATAAATCTTCTAGAGGAGGCTCGCCCATGCAAGCGCAAGACATTCTGAATTTTTGGTTTGACCCTGACCACCGCTCACTCTGGTTTGCCAAAAGCGATGATTTTGATGCAAAAATTCGCGAGTCATTTCAAGAGATTCATCATAAGGCAGCTCAGGCGGAACTTTGGTCATGGCGCAAAACTCCTGAAGGCCGTTTAGCTGAAATTATTGTACTTGACCAGTTCTCCCGAAACTTATATCGAGATCAGGCACAGGCCTTTGCTTACGACAGTCTGGCCTTGGCACTGTCACAAGAAGCGATTAGCTTACAATTAGATGCTCAACTCAGTCCTGATCAGCGCTCATTTTTATATATGCCCTTTATGCATAGCGAATCCAAACATATCCATGAATTTGCATTAAAATTATTCCAGCGCTTAGGCAATGAAATTAATTTAAATTTCGAGAAAAAGCATAAAGTGATTATTGATCGCTTTGGACGTTATCCACATCGAAATAAAATTTTAGGGCGTGACTCGACACCAGAAGAACTGGAATTTTTAACACAACCGAATAGTAGCTTTTAAGTCGATCGCCCTCGACACTGAACATAGGAAAAGCATATGAAATCTTTATTAATATGCACACCGCTCCTTGTCGCACTGACATTTGCAGGATGTGCAACGGTTCCTTCCAAACCCAGAACATTTGACCAACTCGGTCAATTCACCGCTTATCCGTTAAATAACAAAACTTACCGTGTCGGTTTTCAGGCGGATAACAATTTGAGTTATGGTACAGCAGAGGAAATTACCTTGCTCAAAGCAGCGCAAACCACCGTTAAAAATGGTTTCCGTTATTTTAGTGTGGTGGATGACCCAAGTAATGCCCGTCATAAAGCACCACGTCAGGCTGTGATTTATCCGACACCATCGTATTATCCTTATGGTTACTATCGTCGTCACCCAGCCTTTTGGCCTGATCCATTCTACGATACCCCACAAGTGGTCAATATTGATCCAATTCAAGTGTCGTATACTATCGAGTGTTTCAAGACTCAGCAGCAATCGCCAGATGCCTTTGATGCACAACTGATTTTGCAATCTTTGGGGCCAAAATACGGTTTGAGTCCAACAGGAGAAGTGTTGCAGCCACCTGCACCACCTCAAAATAAAAAGTAAGTTAAAAGGATGGCTCAATGAGTTCAGTCGAAGAAATCCACGTACCTAGCCTACAAAGAAGTAAATACTTCGCCACCATGGCCCTGATTATTGCCGTGGTGTCATGGATTGCTTTAATGGTTGCGGCGCATTTTCTCCCTGAATATAAATGGCTCATCCATATCTTTATGCTGGGCGCAGAAGCAGGCGTGGTGGGTGGCTTAGCCGATTGGTATGCGGTCACAGTATTGTTCCGTAATCCTTTTGGCAGAATGCCTCTACCCAAATTATTGCGTGACCACACCGAAATTATCCCACGGAACAAAGCCCGTATTGCCGAGTCGATGGGACGTTTTGTGCAGGAAAACTTCCTGTCGCCGCAAATTGTCGAACGCAGTTTACAAAATGCCGATATTAGTTTGGCCGTTGGACAATGGTTAGCCAATCCAAAAAATAATCAGCATGTAGTGCAAATGATTCAGCACACTGTGCCAAGAATTTTTGAATTTGTTAGTCAGGATCAAATTGCACACTTTGTTCAGAATAACAGTGTGCAATGGGTCAGAAGCACCAAGGTCAATAAGCTGGCCAGTGAAATGCTACGGGCAGTACTGGAAAATGATTTCCATCAGGATGTATTACAACGCGGACTGGATCTGGCACATGAATGGATGGTATCTCATCCTGAAGAAGCACGCGATTTATCACGTAAACTATTTCAAGAGCTTGGTGTCTGGAAACTAGCCAAAGGCGCTAGCTGGATCGGGATTGATGTCCAGCAACGTACCATCGATTCGCTGATAGAAAAAGTTGAGTCGATGCTGGCCAATCCTGATCATCCGTGGCGTCAGGATATTGAAACAACCACACACAATCTGATGCTGGAACTGGCAGATACCGAAAGCGAAGCCAGCCAACGTTTAAACCGTGGCAAAGATGCGTTACTCGATAGCCCGCAAGTATTGAACTTTATTAGTGGTGCGGTCGCGATTCTATGTGATGCAATCAAGACCGATTTAATGCAGGAAGATTCAGGGATTGCGACTAACTTACAGGCGGCGATACAGCAACTAGGTGAAAGCCTGATTCAAAATGAAAAAGTACGTCATGTGTTAAATGAAAAAATGATCGGCTTAGCGACCAATTTCAGTGAGCAATACAGCGACAAGATCATTCGCTATATCAGTGAACGTATCCATGAGTGGGATTCTCGTGAAATGATTGCCAAAATCGAAAGCGAGGTTGGCGGTGATTTGCATATGATCCGTGTTAACGGCGTGATTGTCGGGGCTTTTATCGGTTTAGCACTCGGTGTTATACGTGCTATTGTGGAAAATGTTTTGTAAATAAATCAAATCGTAAAGTTCTCTAGCTCAATTTAAGTTGGGATCAACTATCGTGACGGCGGCATGGATGCCGCCCGTAGTGCTGCGGCCTCAAGGATGGACCGTCAGCACTACAAAGGATTTTTGTTACTTTTCATCCTTGAAAAGTAAAACATGCCTATGCAAATTACATATAATTTCTCACAGCATATGAGGCTGTGCAGAGTCATCGTAAAAAAGAAATTAGATATTAAAAAGGACATCCGATGTTGCAACTTCAGTCAAAACTCCCAAGCCAAGGCATTACCATCTTTAGCGTAATGACTGAACTCGCACACCGCCTCAATGCCCTCAACCTGTCACAAGGCTTTCCCGATTTCCCAGCTCCACCAGCATTACTTGAAGCGCTTAGCCAAGCGACGCTCTCAGGCCATAACCAATATCCAGCAGGTGATGGTGTGCTGGCTTTACGAGAACAACTCGCCACACAATTTTTACAACGCGATCAAATACAACTTAATCCTGCCACTGAAATCACCATCACGTCAGGCGCAACCATTGCGATCTTTTGCGCCATTCAAGCCTGCATCCATGCAGATGATGAAGTGATCATTTTTGATCCCAGCTATGACAGCTACGCCCCAGCAGTTCAACTGGCTGGTGGAAAATCCATTCATATCAACTTGGAAGCACCCTCTTTTCAGGTGGATTGGCAAAAAGTCAAAGACCGTATCAATGCGAAAACCCGCATGATTATTGTGAATACGCCGCATAACCCAACGGGTGCAATCTGGTCAGAACAAGACTGGCGACAACTGATTGAACTAATTCAAGATAAAAATATCGTGGTGCTGTCAGATGAAGTCTATGAACATCTGGTATTTGATGGACAAAAGCACTTTAGCGCACTGCAATTTCCTGAATTACGCGAACGCAGTTTTGTGATTGGTTCTTTCGGTAAAACCTACCATGTCACAGGCTGGAAAACTGGTTATTGTGTTGCCTCTCCGCAGCTGATGCGTCTGTTCCGCCAGATCTATCAGTTTGCCAATTTCTGTGGCAATACCCCTTGCCAGTTAGCCCTTGCCCATTACATGCAACAGCACCCTGAACATATCCAAGAGCTACCTCATTTTTATCAGGCAAAACGCGATCTGTTTAATACACACATTCAAGATTCACGTTTTCAATTCCTGCCTTCCCAAGGCACCTATTTCCAGAATCTGGATTACAGCAACATTCGTCCAGATCTAAATGATGTTGAGATGTGCCAGTTCCTTGCGGAGCAACACAAAATCGTGGCGATTCCCATTTCAGTATTTTACCGACAAGCGCCAGAATCACTGCGCTTGATCCGATTCTGCTTCGCCAAGACTGATCAGACACTACAACGTGCAGGTGAAATCCTCCTACAGTGTTGATCAACAAAAAATAAACCGAACGATAAAGTTCCCAGCATCGCTTATGATGGTATGTTGAAAAAAATAGATACGCTTCAGGATGAAGGGTGAAGGAAACTGAATGACTCCACGTCAACCTCTGGTGATGCAACCAAATCTCTGGAAAACATTTTTTGTGTTTCTGGTGCCTTTGATTGCCACCAATATTTTACAAAACCTATCGGGAACGATTAATACCATCTTTGTCGGTCAAATGATGGGCGTAGATGCGATTGCGGCTGTTTCCGTATTCTTCCCGATCCTGTTCTTTTTGCTTGCCTTCGTGATCGGTATTTCTGCTGGGACAACCGTACTGGTGGGACAGGCATGGGGCGCACAAAACCTTGAAAAAGTCCGCTGTGTAATTGGTTCGACCTTATTTATGACCATGATCGGCGGATGCATTATCGCGGTGCTCGGTCTAGTATTTGCCAAGCATATTCTGGAATTATTGGGTACAGATCCAAAGGTGATGCACCTCTCCTTGCCTTATGTGCAATGGATGCTGGTCGGTAGTCCGCTGTTGTTTGTTTATATTATTTATACTTCGATTCTTCGCGGTGTCGGTGATAGCGTCACACCTCTGATTGCCTTAAGTCTGACCAGCCTGATTGGTCTAGCCGTAACGCCAGTTTTACTGAAAGGTTATTTTGGTTTCCCTGCATTGGGAATTGTCGCGCCCGCGATTGCAACCATTATGGGCTATGCCTTTGTGCTGATTTTTTTAGCCGTTTATCTGAACCATAAAAATCATCCATTAAAGATAGATCGTCAATTGTTGCAACATATCCGCCACGATGCCGAGCTCAGTAAATTAATTCTAAAACTTGGGATTCCAACAGGCATTCAGATGGTCACGACGTCACTGGCGGGACTGGTGATTATTGGTCTCATTAACCATTACGGCGCGCATGCCACCGCTGCCTATGGTGCCGTGAATCAGGTGCTGAACTATATTCAGTTTCCAGCCTTGTCGATTTCGATTGCGGCCTCGATTTTTGCGGCTCAAGCAATTGGTGCAGGTAAACCTGATTTATTGGCCAAAGTGACTCGTACAGCTTTGGGCATGAATTTCTTGTTTACGGGAACATTGATTGTTCTGGCCTATTTATTCTCAAAATATTTAATGGCGCTGTTTATTACCGATCACAGCGTAATTGTATTGGGACAACAATTGCTGTTTATTGTGTTGTGGTCAATTTTATTTTTTGGCGCCAGTGCAATTTTTGCCTCGATCATGCGTGCCAGCGGTACAGTCAATATCCCGATGCTGATCAATATTTTTACCATTATCCTGATCGAAGTACCGTGTGCCTATTGGTTCAGTTCATTGTGGGGCTTAACGGGTATCTGGATTGCCTATGCGCTGTCCTTCGTGAGTCTGTGCATCTTCCAAGGTTTTTATTATCAATTCTTCTGGAAGAAATCAAAAATCAAAGTCCTTATTTAACCTGAGTTCGAGGCTGAATATGGTACTTGGAAACGTCATCTACAACCTGCGTGGTGTAAACAAGGTAATGTTTTTGCGATATATTTTAATAAATCCACGAATAGAACAGGTTTTGTAGATGGCCATGGTTTTGCCTACTTTTGCCAAAACAAAAGTAGGGCGAGCCGCAGGCTGATCCTAAAATTGGGTGAGAACATGGTAAGATTCCACCAAGCTAATTATTTTCAATAGCTTAGAGGGTAGTCAAACCGAACTCAGATTGTTTAATATCTGCTTGTTCTGACACAAATAAAAAAGCCATTCACAGAGAATGGCTTTTTTATGCTGTAATGACTTACATCATCTTGGTTGCAAAGGCGGCAATACGTTGATAACCCGTTGGGAATAAACGCTGGAAAGAATCCACAATACGTGCATCTGTACCAATTAACAGACGGCGTTTATCTTTCTGCACTGCATTCAGAATTTGACGTGCAGCTTCTTCTGGCGGCGTACGCAAGAACTTATCAAATTGTTTGATTGATTTGCTCGGATCCATGCCCAAACTCTTCAAGCTGTCATTCATTTTCGCTGCTTTGGCAATATTGGTACGAATCCCGCCAGGATGTACACAAAGAGAGCTGACACCGCCCTTCTCAATATCCAGCTCCTGACGTAATGATTCAGTGAAACCACGTACTGCAAATTTGGTTGCGTTATATGCAGATTGGGTTGGCTGCGAGGTTAAACCAAAGATACTTGAAATATTGATGATATGACCATCTTTGGTTTGTTTGATAAATGGCAGGAATTCTTTGGTGCCATACACCACGCCCCAGAAGTTGATGCCTACGATCCACTCCAAATCTTCATAGCTTGCACCTTCCACAGTTGAGCCAAGTGCTACACCTGCGTTATTGAAGATCATATTAACCGAACCATGATCCTGTACCGTCTCTTGCGCCCACTGTTTCACCGCATCACGGTTTGACACATCAAGTACTTTCGTCGTCACTGTTACAGGGTATTGCTTCAATAATTCAACAGTTTGTGCCAAACCTTTTTCATTGATATCACTTAAAGATAAATGACAGCCTTGTTTCGCTAACAAGATCGCCAGTTGTTGTCCAATCCCAGAACCAGCACCCGTGATCGCTGCGACTTTATTTTTAAAATTTTTCATTGCCTATCCTTTGTGTTGCGAATGATATGCACAATATTCGCCCCAATCATGCGTTGTCATGTGCTGTTTAACCTGTAACCAATATAATTTTGACAATACAGGTTGTCAATATAGTACACTCAAGCTTTAAGACAAATGGCAATAACCGACACCTAACATGTCATAATAGGCCTATTTACATTCTTGATCGAAGATGTTTAAAAGAGACAATGCATATTTTCAAAATTTAGTTATGCTAGATCAACAGCACATAGTAGCTATGTAAAAAAGCACGAGATATACGATTTAGAGAATTTTAGGGAACGGTTTTTCAATGGCAACTCAAGAGCAAGCGACAGACAAGAAAAAAAAGACAGCAGTGAAAGAGCGACAATTCAAGGGTCTTTCTTTAACTGAGCGCAAAGAAGCACGTCGTGAAAAACTGATTGAAGCGGGTATTGCGACTTACGGTACACATGGCTTTTTCTCGGTGACCGTTAAAGATGTCTGCAATGAAGCCAAGCTGACTGAACGCTACTTTTATGAATCATTTAAGAAAAGTGAAGATCTGTTCCAGACTGTGTTTCTGAAAATGATCGAAAAAATGCAAACCTGTCTGACTCAGGCTGTACTCATGGCAGCGCCTGAACCTAAAAACATGGTGAATGCAGGCTTATCAGCACTCCTGAACGCCATTAAAGATGATCCGCGTATGGCACGGATTATTTATATCGATGCCATGCTGGTTCAGGACCTGCATAATCAAGCCACGATTCAGGAAACCTTGACCCAGTTTGACCGTATTATTCAAGGCTTTGTGATGATTACCATGCCCAATGCGCCGCAAAGCACCGAAGAAGTGTCTTTAATGGCAACGGGCTTAAATGGTTATGTGACCCATATTATTATTCGATGGGTCTCAGAGGGCTTTAAACAGCCGCTTGCAGATGTGCTTTCAGCTTGTTGTGCTGTCTTTTTGTCCTTTATCGAAACAACATCTCAAAAAAATTAAAATCGTTTTACAGTTTTGTGACATGAAAAGCAGTTCCATGACAAATTGATTAACTCAATGAATTTATTTGCTTTATGCCTAGGCAAGCTGTCATCATTTGGTCATTGCGCTGCCCCACAATTGTCACAATTTATTGCTAAATTCGACTTTATTCCCTCTTTTGCAATGATATTGTCATAATTAATCTTTGTAATAAGCCTGTCATAACAACAAAACGGTTAAACCGTTACGGAATTTAAGGGTATTGCGCTGTGAAAGATGACTATATTTTAATTGTCGATGATGAGTTACCGATCCGCGAAATGATCCATACCTCTTTGGATATGGCAGGCTTCCAATGTTTACAAGCTGAGGATGCTAAACAAGCGCATCAGATTATTGTTGATCAGCGTCCTGCACTTATCTTGCTGGATTGGATGTTACCAGGTGGTGTGAGTGGTGTAGACTTATGCCGTCGCCTTAAACGCGACGAGAACCTGTCTGAAATTCCTGTAATCATGCTGACGGCACGAGGTGAAGAAGACCATAAAGTTCAGGGTCTTGACGCAGGTGCAGATGATTACATGACCAAACCCTTCTCGACACGCGAACTGGTTTCCCGTATCAAGGCGGTATTACGTCGTGCCAATGCACTGAGCGGTGAAAAAGTGATTGATGCCAATGGCTTATTGCTGGATCCTGTCAGTCAGCGTGTTAGCTTTGGCAATAGTATTTTAGATATGGGTCCAACAGAATATCGTTTACTGGCCTTCTTTATGACTCACCCAGAACGCGCTTATACACGCGCCCAATTACTTGATCAGGTGTGGGGTGGCAATGTCTATATCGAAGACCGTACCATTGACGTGCACATCCGTCGTTTACGCAAAGTGTTAGAGCCTTTTGGCGTTGACCGCTTTGTCCAAACGGTTCGTGGCACAGGTTATCGCTTCTCGACACGAGCAGATTTAGCAGTAGGTTAAAAATCTTTTATGTATGAACCTTATCCCGTCCCTGAACTGGCACGTGAACACCAGCGTTTTCGCTACAGCAGTTTATGGACGTTTGCAAAACAAGATTTAAGACTGTTACTTTTTTTCTTATTGATTGCAAGCTTAGTTGGATTTGGGGTTGGATACTTTTGGAGCTGTATTTTTATTGCTTTTGTGGTGTTTTTCGCCCTGCAGCTCCGCTCGCTTTATCTGGTCAATGAATGGATTTCAAACCGCCCCTATGATGTCCCGCCCAACTTAAACGGGATCTGGGGTGCATTACTGTTCAATGTTTATCGTGCACAACGTCAGGAACGCATTGTTCAAGCGGAAATGGTTGGTCTCATTGACCGAGCCCAGTCTTCTCTGGTTGCTCTGGCAGAAGCCGTGGTTCTGATTGATGACCAACATCAAATCGAATGGTGGAACCCCGCAGCCGAAAAGCTATTGAGTATTAGTCCTCTCGACCGCGGACGTAACTTATTGTCGATTTTACGCCAACCAAGTTTCATTGAATATTTTAACAACCCGGATCAATCTCCTGATGGGATTCGTCTGCAAGCGCAGATGGAAGAAGAGCGTTATGTGCACGTCAAACTCACCCGTTTTGGGGGAGAAAGTCGTTTATTGGTCGCACATGACACCACGCGCGTCCATAATCTGGAACAAATGCGTAAAGACTTTGTCGATAATATTTCACATGAATTGCGTACGCCGCTGACCGTACTCAGTGGTTATATCGAAACCTTTACCGATCAAGATGACATTACACCGCGCTGGAAACGTGCTTTTACGCAAATGCAGTCCCAGACCAAACGTATGAATGCCTTGGTCAATGATTTATTGTTGTTATCGAATTTAGAAAATAATAAGAAAGTCGCAAAAAATCAGATTATTGATATGGCAAATCTGATGAACCAGATTTTTGATGATGCGCGTGCTTACAATCTTGATTATGGTCATACTTTAAATCTGGATATTGATAGCCATTGCGACCTGATTGGCTCGGATATTGAAATTGCCAGTGCTTTCAGTAATTTAATTACCAATGCAATTAAATATACGCCGCCTGGTGGCATCATTACCATTGGTTGGCATGAAGCAGGTGACCATGCCTCCTTTACGGTACAGGACAACGGCATCGGGATTGATCCAAAACATTTACCACGCTTGACTGAACGCTTCTATCGTGTCGATAGCGCGCGTAGCCGTCAAACTGGTGGTACAGGTTTAGGACTTGCCATTGTAAAACATGTACTCATGCAACATGGCGCTCATCTAGAAATCACTTCTAAAGAAAATGAAGGCTCAACCTTTACTGCGATCTTCCCTAAAGAACGCCTTTATCGAATGCTGTAAAAGTTTAGCTTCAATAAAAAAGCCGATCCTTCTCGATCGGCTTTTTAAATTCTGGATCATTCCAATCAACTACTTGCTTTCGCATTGAGCTCTGTCGACTCGACCAAATGACTTGGCAAGCCAAAGATATGGTCAAAGAAGTAATTATAAACAAAGGTATAACATGGGATCAGTACCATCAAACTGAAGTCCAGCAAGAATGCTTTGACTAAACTGATTTGCATCCACCATGCGATCAATGGAATCAAAATCATGACCAGCACAATCTGGAATCCAATCGCATGCGCAACACGTCTCAACACGGTACGCTTTTTCGACGTTTGAGTTTTTTCCCACATCTCAAACACGTAGTTATAAAAAAAGTTCACTGTTACGGCGATGACCGCAATTAAAATCGACAAAGGCCCTGTATGGCTAATGGTGGTACCTGAAAGTACTGCCAGCACCATTGCACAGATAAAAAAGCTAAAAACTTCATAGAAAAAGACGTAGGTGACTCTTCTCTTGGTTCCTTGCATTACAACACCTTGAAATAAATAATGAGTGGATTTTACGCTTTAATTTTGATAAAAAAAGTCAATCGTTATCAGTACATCTGACAAGTGAATTAAGATGAAATTGACCAGTGAACAACTTGAACTGATTCTTGAAATTATTGATCGTGGTAATTTTTCGGCGGCTGCCCGAGCACTGAATCGGGTTCCTTCCGCAGTCAGTATGGCGATTGCTAACTTAGAGGCAGAATTAAATTTAAAATTATTTGAACGCAGTAAAAACCATCTTGCTCCCACTGAAATTGCTTTGTCCATCGAACCCCATGCCCGATTGATTGTGACTAAATTGCGCCAGCTGGAAATGCATTTAACTGAACTTTCAACAGGACTGGAAACCCGTATTGCGATTGGGATCGCTGCGGATATCAACCAGAAGCTGCTCTTGGCTGGTATTGAACATTTGATGCAGCGTTATCCGCTTCTGGATATTGAAATGGTCAGTGCGCCACAACAAGAATTAAAAGCACGTTTACATCAAAATGAAATTGATCTTTATATTGCCTATAGCTCATCCGAACTCGACCTGAATGAACGATTCCGACTGCTCGGAACTGAAAAATTTGTCGCGGCGGTTTCCCCTAAAGATGCGCAACAGCTTAAGGACAATAATAAAAATGAACTCACCATGCTCTCTGAACTCAGACAGATTATTGTGGCAAGCAAACACTATCCCCTTCCAGATAGTCGCGTTCTGGTTTCTGATTCCTGCTGGTATACCGATAGTTTATTTATGGCGATTAATATGGTGGAACAAGGCTTCGGATGGGGAAATTTTCCGCTCTCGATCGTGCAAGAGCATTTTGCGAAAGGCAGTTTGATTCGACTCGAATTTCGTGACACAACAAATCGACTGGATATGCCGATTCATGCAATCTGGCCGAGTCACAAACCTTTAAGTCAAACAACTCAGATGCTCATCGAACTCTGGACAAAAGAAATCAATATTGAATAAAAAAAGCCCGACATCCTGTCGGGCTTTTTCGTATTCCTTTCACTAGGTACAACTCCTGTCATACCTCACATCCTGATGCCTGAACTTATCATTTTTGTTTTATGTTCTGGAACTTCCTGTTCCTGATGTGTTCATATTAGGCAATTCAACCTAGGTTGAAAATGGGACATTTCCGTTAGTAAATGTAAGTAAAAGCGTACACAATTTTTATGTTATTCATTAAATGAAATCTGCTTAAATACAATAGTAATACTTCAAAATACGCAGTCCTATTAGTTTATTTAATGATAAAGTAATTAAACGTAGAGGGATTTTCTTATCTCATTTTACTCAAGATATGAAATAGATTATTTTTTCTTCTTAGGGTTTATTAAAAATATAGCGGAAAAGAGGGTTAATTTGCGTGTTAACTGAAATAGCTATTGCAGATGCATATGGTGCAGGATTTGAGTTTTGTGCCACAGAAAAAATTAATGCTCATAATAACTTAGTGTCATATTGCCAACATGAGTTATATGATATTTCAGGTCAATATACAGATGATACTCAAATGTCGATTGCTATAGCTGAATTTATCTTGTCTGGAGCAGAATGGAATAAAGAAAATATAGCCACAAAATTTATAGAATGTTTTCAAAGAGATATAAGGGTTGGATATTCTGAAGGTTTCTACAATTTGTTAACTCAAGTTGGATCTGGGAAAGAGTTACTTAATAAGCTGATCTCAACCAGTGAAAGAAATGGTGCAGCTATGCGTTCAGTACCTATCGGTTTTTTAAAGAATAGGAGTGATGTTATTACGTTTGCTACATTACAAGCACAAATAACACATGACACTAAACTAGGGATAGCATCTAGTTGTTCAGTAAGTTTAGCAGCATATTTTGGCTTACAAGAGAAAGGTAGATTAGCAGAGTTAAAGAGTTTCTTAGAATGTGAAGGCTTGGATGAATGGGATTTTAATTGGCAAGAAAGAGTTTCTTTAAGTGCATATGATACCGTTAGTGCGGCTTTTACCTGTTTATTAAAACATGACTCAATGAGTTCACTTTTGAAAGCATGCATTCAATTAGGTGGAGATACTGATAGTGTTGCTTCTATAGCTATAGGTCTAGCCACATGCTTTACAGAATATAAGAATGATTTACCAAATCATCTTTTTAAAATGCTAAAAGAAAATGACTATGGAATCCCTTTTCTAAAGAGCTTGGATAATGATTTAATTAATTTACTAAATTCTACTGATGATCATTAAAAAAGCCCGACATCCTGTCGGGCTTTTTCGTATTCCTTTCACTAGGTACAACTCCTGTCATACCTCACGTCCTGATGCCTGAACTTATCATTTTTGTTTTATGTTCTGGAACTTCCTGTTCCTGATGTGTTCATATTAGGCAATTCAACCTAGGTTGAAAATGGGACATTTCCTCTAATCAGTGTAAGCAAAAACGTACATCAGCATGCCCTCATCTCATTTTTCCAATTAGTCATAATATAAAAGATAATACGAGCACTTCTCTAATCGCCAGCTAAATCAGCCTGCTGCGATATCACCTGCACTCCCATATAGCTGTCATAACTTTGCGCCAATAGACAAATCATCACAAAGGCAACTAAGGTCAAAATCTGCTTTTTCATTCTCATCATTTGCTACCTCATTCAAGCATCTATGAAAAAGGTATAAGATTTTTTCCATCTCATCTAATATAGAAAAAACCAGCACTGATCTAATTTTGAGATATGTGGACATTAAAACAATTTAATTATCTAATCACGATTGTAGAAACGGGCGGTTTCATTGCCGCCTCAGAAAAGCTGTTTATTGCCCAATCCGCCTTAAGCAGGCAAATTAAAAATTTAGAAGAAGAACTAGGCTTTGAAATTTTTGATCGTTCCGAGAAAAAAATTAAACTGACCACTGCGGGAGAAGCACTCTATAAAAGTTTAAAAACCAATATTGATCATTTAAAAAGTTCAATTGTCAGCGCCCAAAGTATTAGTCGTGGTGAAGGTCGGATTATTAAGATTGCCCATTCCAGCAGTATTGTACTTGATCAAAACAAACTCGAAATCTTTGAGCAGTTATGTGATAGCCATACCATTGATATTGAAATGAATACTTTATCATCTGAGTTACAACTCGAATATTTATTGAATGGCACAATTGATCTGGGTTTTATCCGGCCGCCGATTTATCACAATTTAGATGAGGTCAATTCGATCAGCCTATATACCGCCCCATTATATGTGGCTGCCCATATTGCCGATCCGGTTTTAAGTGAAAAAGAAAATATTTCGATACGCGAATTAGCCTCATTAAATTTTGTTTCTGTACCGCATAAAGCGCGTGGTGGTCTCAGCTATCTGGCCGCCAACTTATGTCTGGTCAATGGTTTTTCTCCGAAAAGAACCCGAATTTATTCAAGGAAAAGGTCTCAACTGGAACTGGTCGCCAATGGCTTTGGTATTTGTATTGTGCCTGAAGAATTTAAAGTGATTCTGCCGAGTAATGTCAGGCTTATTCCAATTCAGGACGAGAATACACTCAGTGAAGTGAAACTGATCTGGAAAAAGGATGAAGACCTGCTGATTGACCGCTGTGCCGCCTCAATTCATGCGTATTACAATGCCAAGCCAATCAATTAAACAGCACTCTAAAAAAATAAAATGAAAAAAGCCCGACATCCTGTCGGGCTTTTTCGTATTCCTTTCACTAG
>NZ_LRPD01000026.1:0-90142 GCF_001605865.1 Acinetobacter sp. NRRL B-65365
AATCAATACACAATTAAAATAAAAGTGAAAATTAATTGGAAGAATAAAGAAAATGGATAAATATTTTATAAATAGGAACGTGGAAGAAATGGTTTTATACAAAATAGGACTTATTTATTAAAGGTTTATCGTGTAGTTGATGGGTTTAATATGTTTTTGTTATTATAAGTTTTAAAATAACTGTATTATGAATTGCGCTATATTTTTAGTATGAAGCATACAATCTAACTCCTCCCATCTATAATAAAAGAAGGATAATTAAAAATATGATTCTATTTCTAAATTTTAGATAATTTTTAGTTTGATAATTAAATCAGCTTAAACCTTCTGTCAAAATCACAATATATTCACCTGCTAAATCACGATGTTTTTTGGCCTGTTGATAGGCATCACTGTGATACCAGCTCTGTGCTTCCTGCATCGTGCTAAATTTGATAATGGCAACGCCATCAGTTTCAATATTTTCCAAAGCAATAGATTGTCCATAAAAAACGATGGGTTCAGCATCGAAGCCTTGGCTGGCTTGACGTGCCAACGTGGTATAGGTCTTCATTTCATCTTGGTTTTTTAATTCTTTACGAATCAGAATGATATAGGCACTCATGAATTTTCCTGAATTGAACTTATTTTTAGGATTCTAAATTTTTAAAATGATTGATGGACACCTGATCGTATCCATCAATCTGTATAATTTAAGCTGCGCGTGCAACCAAAGTTAAAATATCATAAGTTGCCACCAGTTCATCACGCTGATTTTTCACCTTGATATCCCAAACCACCACACCATGTTCGGGTTGAGATGGGTCTTTTTGCGGTTTTGGTGTTTTCTGTTTGCAGGTCAGTTCTACTCGAATCGAATCGCCAATTTTGACTGGTTCGACAAAACGTAAATTATCCATACCATAATTGGCAATCACCGGACCTTGAGCAGCATCGACAAATAAGCCTGCTGCTGCTGAAACAATGAAGTAGCCATGCGCAACACGCTCACCAAAGAAAGAATCTGCCGCAGCGATTTTGTCGGTATGCGCATAGAAATAGTCACCACTGAGGCAAGCAAAATTGACAATATCTGCTTCAGTCACGGTACGGCGTGCAGTCAGTAAACGTTCACCAATCACCAGTTGATCAAATGATTTTTTAAATGGATGAACTCGGTCTTCATTAATATTTGAACCCGCCGTCCATGAATGGGTGACTTGCGTCAGGCTATTCGGTGAACCTTGAATCGCTGTGCGTTGCATATAGTGTTTAACTGCACGAATGCCGCCAAGTTCTTCACCGCCACCAGCACGGCCTGGGCCGCCGTGAACGAGGTGAGGTAGTGGAGAACCATGTCCCGTACTTTCTTTGGCTGACTCTTCATCCAGAATATGAACACGACCGTGCCACGGTGCAATTTTCTGGATGATCTGCTCAATATTTTCATCCGTATTTTTTACTACTGAGGCCACCAAACTGCCTTCACCACGAGCCACCAGATCGGCAAGTTCGTCGATTGATTGATAAGGCATCAAGGTACATACCGGGCCGAATGCTTCAGTGGTATGCACTGAGATGGCTTCTAATGGTTTTTCGCAGCGCAAGAGGGTCGGTGGAAAGAAGGCGCCTTTGTCTGGATGATCTGCATTGAATTTAAATGCGCTATCGCCACCAAACACAATGTGGGCTTCTTTTGCCAGTTCAGCAACTTTGGCTGCGACATCCAGTTTTTGTTTAGGGCTGGCTAGGGCACCCATCGTCGTATCTGATTTTTGTGGATCTCCAACCACGACTTTTGCCAGTTTGGCGCTCAGCTTTTGCTGAACTTGTTCAAGCAGAGCATGAGGAACAAAGGCACGGCGAATGGCGGTACATTTTTGTCCAGCTTTGGTGGTCATTTCACGAAACACTTCGCGTACAAACAGATCTAGCGTTGCTTCATTCGCTTCTGGACTGAGAATCGCGCTATTGACTGAATCTGCTTCCATACTGAATGGAATGGAGTATTTGTTTAAGTGCGGATGATTGCGAAGCTTTTGGCCTGTATATGCTGAACCTGTAAAGGTGACGCAGTCCTGCGGGCCTAAATAATCAAAAAGATCATAAATTTGACCACAGATCAGTTGTAGCGAACCTTTGGGTAAAATGCCCGTTGCAACAATCGCCTCAACCACGGCTTGAGTCAGTTGAGCGCCTTCAGTTGCAGGTTTGACAATACAAGGCACACCAGCCAAGAGCGTCGGCGCAATTTTTTCCAGCATGCCCCAGATAGGGAAGTTAAAGGCATCGATATGCACGGCAACACCAGCTTTAGGGCTTAAAATATGCTTCGCGCCAAAAGTGCCGTTTTTAGAGAGCTGAATCCAGCTATCTTCCGTGATAATTTTTTCATCATTCAGTTCACGGCGCACCAGACTTGAATAGGCGAATAAGGTCTGAATCCCGCCTTCGATATCAATCCAGGCATCTTTACGTGTCGCACCAGTGGCATGGGCCAAGCTATAGAACTGTTCTTTTTGTTCAAGTAAATGTTGGGCAATTTGCTTTAAGGCATTGGCACGTTGATGAAAAGTCCAGTTTGCCAGTTCAGTACCATTTTGCTTGGCATATTGCACGACCTGTTGCATATCGATGCCATGACTGCTGACGCTATAGATTGGGGCACCAGTAATCGCATCTACAACGGTACGTGTCTCTTCATGACTTGAATGCCAGATTCCATAGACATAAGACGCCAGTTTGGTTAACTGCTGGCTTGAGCTTTGTTCTTTAATATCCGTGGTCGCTTCTTCTAGATGTGCTTGTTCAAGCATGATCAAACTCCATTTTTATGTGATACATCAATTATAGAAATACTTAAAATATGATTCATAATTTCATATTGATTGCGCTAAAAGTCAACCTTATTTTGTTTTTAAGCTTGAATAAAATTTTTATTAATTTAATTAATATTAACTAAATCAATTGCTTGAATCTGATTTTATAGTTGAATTTTATTTGATACAAAAATATCGATTGACTTTGTTTTGTGTGTATCGAAAAATAGATTCATGGATGAAATCCTCAAGGAATTGACACATGGAAAATAATTATCAGAAATTTGAGCACAACATTGCCAATGACATCACCATCGAAGCCAAAGATGAAATGCCTGAGGCCTATCGTAAAACCTTGATTCGTCAGATTGGACAGCATGGTCATTCGGAAATTGTCGGGATGCTGCCAGAAGGCAACTGGATTACCCGTGCACCGACGTTGAAACGTAAAGCTGTATTACTGGCAAAAGTTCAGGATGAAGCAGGGCATGGTCTCTATCTTTACAGTGCGGCTGAAACCTTAGGTGCAGACCGTGATGAGATGATGGAAAAATTGATTGATGGAAAAATGAAATATTCATCAATCTTTAATTATCCAACGGTGAGCTGGGCCGATGTGGCGGCGATTGGCTGGTTGGTGGATGGCGCTGCGATTGTGAATCAAGTGGCTTTATGCCGTACCTCTTATGGCCCGTATGCGCGTGCCATGGTGCGAATCTGTAAAGAAGAAAGTTTCCATCAGCGTCAGGGTTTTGAAGCGATGATGGCGTTGGCTGCTGGATCTCCCGAACAAAAACAGATGGCGCAAGATGCGGTGAACCGTTTCTGGTGGCCTGCATTGATGATGTTTGGCCCAAGTGATGAGCATTCTCCAAACAGTGCACAAAGTATGGCATGGGGAATCAAGCGCTTTAGTAATGATGAATTGCGCCAGAAGTTTGTCGATAACACCGTACCGCAAATCTTACAGCTTGGCTTGACCGTGCCTGATGCGGATTTGAAATGGAATGAGGAAACTGGTCATTACAGCTATGGCGAGATTGACTGGCAAGAATTTAATGAGGTGATTGCGGGTCGTGGGCCTTGCAATCACGAACGGATCGAAGCACGCCGCAAGGCTTGGGAAAATGGCAAGTGGGTGCGTGATGCAGCCGTTGTCTACGCCAAAAAACAGCAAAACCAAGTCGGTAAAGTCGCTTAAAACAGAATTGATGGAAAAATTTAAGGATATCGCAATGGAAAATAAGAACAATTGGTCACTTTATGAAGTGTTCGTGCGGAGTAAGCAGGGTTTAAGTCACCGTCATGTTGGTAGTTTACGCGCGCCTGATGATGAGATCGCCCTGCAAAATGCACGTGATGTGTATACCCGCCGCAATGAAGGTATCAGTATCTGGGTGGTGCGTTCGGAACTGATTAAGTCTTCGCAGCCAGATGAAAAAGCCGAGTTTTTTGAACCTGCATTGGACAAAGTCTATCGTCATCCGACTTTCTACCATATCCCTGATGGCATTGAGCACATGTAAGGGAGTATGCAAATGAACAATATCGCTTTATCTAAGTTTTTATTACATATCGGCGACAGTCAACTGGTGTTGGCACAACGTCTGGCCGAGTGGTGTGGTCATGCGCCTGAACTGGAAATTGATATTGCATTGGCCAATATCGGTCTGGATTTACTGGGGCAATCCCGAAATTTTCTGACTTTGGCAGGACAATACGAAGCTGAAAAACGTGATGAAGACCAATTGGCTTATTTCCGTAATGAACGTGAGTTTTTGAACTTATTGTTGTGTGAACAACCGAATGGTGATTTTGCGCAAACCATCGTACGTCAATGGCTGATGGATCATTACCATGTGTTGTTATTAACGGCGTTAACCCAATCCGAAACGCTAGAAGTCGCGGCATTGGCGGTGAAATCTTTAAAAGAAGCCAAGTATCACATTCGTTTCTCAACCAGCTGGATGGAGCGTTTAAGCCTCAGCACAGCAGAAGCACATCAACGTGTACAACAGGCATTAGACAATTTGTGGCGTTTTAGCGCTGAACTGTTCGAGTTGACTGCGGAAGAAAAAACACTGGTTGAGCAAGGCATCATTCCTGATTTATCCAGCGAAAAAGCACAATGGGATCAGGTCGTCGCTGCCGAACTAAAGCGTTTTGAATTGAGCATTCCTGTCAATGGTGCCTACCGCCGTGGTGCCAAACAAGGTTTGCATACCGAGCATCTGGGTTATCTGCTGGCTGAAATGCAATCCATTCAACGCAGTTATCCTGAGATGATTTGGTAAGGCAAGGAGTGTCGCCATGCACATGATTCGTCATTGTATTGATCAATGTTGGGATGTTTTACAAAACGTCAGCGATCCAGAGATTCCAGTGCTGTCGGTAGTGGATTTGGGCATGATCCGTGGTGTGGAGTTGAATGAACAGCAAGAAATTATTGTTCGATTGACACCAACTTACAGCGGTTGTCCAGCCACTGACTTGTTAAAAGCACAGATTGTCGAAGCACTGACAGCAGAAGATTTGATTCCTGCAAAAGTCATCATTGATCTATCAGAAGCATGGACCACGGACTGGATGTCGGACGCAGGTAAACAGAAACTGCAAGCCTATGGCATTGCGCCACCAGAAGGTACGGCACAGCAATGTGGAACGCATGTTCATCTGATTGATGGCGTGGTGTGTCCTCATTGCAATAGTCGTAAAACCCGACTGTTAACCGAGTTCAGCTCCACCGCTTGCAAAGCCTTGTACAAATGTCAGGACTGCCTTGAACCCTTTGATTATTTTAAATGTATTTAAAGTCTTGGATAAGGAAATCAGCCATGAGCCAATTTATTCCATTAAAAGTAAAAACAATTACCCCTCAGACTGATCAGGCGATTTGCATTGCTTTTGATCTGGGCGCAGAACAACAGCAACAGTTTCAATTTCAGCCAGGGCAGCATCTCACTATTCGCCATTTAACCGAAACTGGGGAAATTCGCCGTTGCTATTCAATCTGTAGTTATGCGCCAAAAGAAGATATCAGCATTGCAGTCAAAAAGATTGAGCAGGGCCAATTTTCCAATTGGGCCAATGAGCATTTAAAAGTGGGTGATGTACTGGAAGTCATGCCACCACAAGGTGTGTTTTTTCAGAAAGCGGCACGTACGGGCGGTCAAGCTTATTTAGGGATTGCTGCGGGCAGTGGAATTACCCCAATTCTTTCCATCATTAAACAGGTGCTATTTGAGCAAGAGTCAGCAAATTTTACTTTGTTATATGGTAATCGTTCGTGGAAACAGACCATGTTTTCCGAGCAGATTATGGACCTGAAAGACCAGTTTAAAGAGCGTTTTCAGCTCATCAATATCTTTTCGCGGGAGTTCAATGACAGTGAGCTGCTGAACGGTCGTATTGATGAAAATAAGCTCAAGCAGTTATTTGAACATGACGTATTAGAGACAGACTTTGATCATGTGTTTGCCTGTGGCCCTGATGAAATGATGGATACCGTCGAAAGCCTGTTACCTGATTTGGGGATTACGAAAGAGCGCATTCATACCGAACGTTTTAACACAGGTCATATCCGTAAACGTCCAGCGGAAGCCGATGCCAATCGTAAGGAAGAAAAAGTCAACATCGTGCTAGATGGACGAGAGCTGATTGTTGCGGTTGGACAAGAGGACGAAAGTATTCTCGATGCTGCATTACGTGCAGGTGCAGATTTGCCTTATGCCTGTAAAGGTGGCGTATGTGCCACCTGTCGCTGCAAGGTACTTTCAGGTGAAGTGGATATGTTCCTGAATTATAGCCTTGAAGATGATGAGGTGGAAAAAGGCTATGTACTGAGCTGTCAGACTTTACCGAAAGGCGCGAATGTGCGTTTGAGCTTTGATGAGTAGAGAAACAGCGATGCAAACATTGATTCAGGTAGAAACACCACTTGAGGGTGTCATGCTGCTGAGCCTAAACCGTCCAGAAAAACGCAATGCTTTGAACAACGCCACCTTACAGTGTTTATGTGATTTGCTGGAACAGGCTGAACACGATCCTCAAGTAAAAGTGGTTGTGTTAACGGGAAATCGCAATTGCTTTGCTGCAGGTGCCGATCTGAGCGAATTGGCAGTAATGGATGCGGTGTCCTTACAACTCGATATTCGTCCAAAGTTATGGCAGAAGATCGATGCGTTTACTAAACCAATCATTGCAGCAGTGAATGGTTATGCCTTGGGTGCTGGATTTGAACTGGTTCTGCATTCGGATATCGTGATTTGTGGTGACAATACCAAATTTGCTCTGCCTGAGATTGGTTTAGGAATGTTACCGGGTGCAGGTGGCACACAACGTTTAGCACGTTTGGTCGGCCAGCAATTGACTATGCGCTGGGCAATGACGGGTGAAATGATCTCCGCTAAGCAAGCACAGCAGCATGGCATCTGTAGCGAGGTGGTGCCCGTCGCACTCACGGTGGAATATGCCATTCAATTGGCAAGTAAGATTGCCAAACAAGCGCCTTTAGCGATTCGGGTAATCAAGCAATCGATCAAAAGTATTCATGAGACAACATTAAGTCAGGGACTGAAATCCGAGCGACAAAACTTTGTCTGGTTGGCAGCAACCAAGGATCGGAATGAAGGCATTAGCGCATTTTTTGAAAAAAGAAAACCAATCTTTAGAGGTGAGTGATGGACTATAAAAATATTATTGTTGAAGAAAAAAATGGTGTGGGTTATTTAACCTTCAATCGTCCACAAGCATTGAATAGCTTTAACGTGGACATGCACCATGAAGTAGCCGAGGTTTTGAATCTTTGGGCTAAAAAACAGGACGTTCGCTGTATCGTAATCAGTGGAGAAGGCCGCGGCTTCTGTGCAGGACAAGACTTAGGTGATCGTGTGGTTGATCCGAATGCCGCTGCACCAGATTTAGGGTATTCGATTGAAACTTACTATAACCCGCTAATTAGAACCATTGTGAATATGCCAAAACCTGTCATCTGTGCGGTGAATGGCGTGGCGGCAGGTGCAGGTGCAAATATCGCTTTGGCGTGTGATCTGGTGATTGCAGCTAAATCTGCCAACTTTGTACAGGCGTTCTGCCGTCTAGGTCTGGTACCTGATTCAGGTGGAACATGGTTCCTGCCACGCGCAGTCGGTCACGCACGTGCCATGGGGCTTACTTTACTCGGTGATAAATTACCAGCTGAAACTGCTAAAGAATGGGGCATGATCTGGGATGTTGCTGAAGATGCAGAATTAAAAACAAAAGTCACTGAGCTGGCAGAACGTCTCGCGAAACAGCCGACTTTTGGTCTTTCATTGATTAAAAAAGCCATTCATCAATCCCCTAATCATAGCTTTGATGAGCAAATGCACTTGGAACGAGACCTACAGCGTATTGCAGGTCGTTCAGAAGATTATCGTGAAGGCGTACAAGCCTTTATGAATAAGCGCGAGCCAAACTTTCAGGGGCTTTAAGCATGACTTATCTGGATTTATCTGATGCCCGCATCGCCGTTATTGGCTCTGGAACCATGGGCATCGGGATCGCCCAATTGGCGATTATGAATGGTCATTCAACTGTTCTCTACGATCTTGATCGTGAAAAGACCCAGCAGGCGGTTGAGGGATTGCATCAGACTTTTGCCAAACTGGTTGAAAAAGGCAAGATAACGGACGAACAGGCTCAACAGGCATGTTCACGTTTAAGCATTGCTGATGGTATAGAAGATTTGGCTGATGTGAATTTGGTGATCGAGGCGGTGGTTGAAAAACTGCAAGTAAAGCAATCTTTGTTTCAACAGCTTGCGGCTATTTGTAACGAACACACTATTTTTGCCACCAATACCTCATCTATTTCAGTGACTGAGATTGCGGCTGGGATTCCACAACCTGAACGTGTCGTGGGCCTGCATTTTTTCAATCCTGCGCCAGTGATGAAACTGGTCGAGATTGTGCAAGGTTTAAAAACACCAGCAGGATTATGTCACGCGTTAAAAACTTTGATGCTGAACTGGAAGAAAATTCCAGTGCTGACCAAGTCAACACCGGGTTTTATCGTGAATCGTATCGCCCGTCCATTCTACGCAGAAGCATTTCGTGCCTTACAAGAACAGGTCACAACGTATGAGCAGCTGGATTATGCCTTAAAGCAGTGTGGTGGTTTTGCGATGGGGCCGTGTGAACTCACCGATTTGATTGGGCAGGATGTGAATTTTTCTGTGACTCAAAGTGTGTATGAAGCCTTCTTTTATGAGCCGCGTTATCGTCCGAGTCTAGTACAAAAGGAACTGGTCGATGCTGGTGCATGGGGAAGGAAGTCAAAGCAAGGTTTCTATCACTATGATGAAAAAAATCAGTATTCGACTTTTCAACCTGAAGTCATTACAGCGACAGCCTTTCAGGCACGTCTTCAGGTCAAAGGCGCATGGTCTCAACTACCCGAACTATTAACACGTCTAGCGCTGAATGGTGGGACTGAAAATGAAGAAAATATCATTCAGATGAATGATATTGATCTACGGTTAAGTCAGGGGGAATCTGCCAATCTGAATTACCTAAGCCGTAAAACGGTATTGATGGATTGGCATCATGATTTTTCTAAGGCGCAAGCCGTAGTGCTGAGCCACAATCAATTGTGTCAAGCCGATGATCTGGCAAAAGTTGAGGCATTTTTTGCTCAATATCAGATTCATGTGATCTGGATTACAGACCATCCTGCATTATTAACTTTACGTACCCTTGTCTTGCTGATCAATGAAGCCTGTGAAGCCAGTCTTCACGGTATTGCCAGTATGGAAGATATTGATAATGCCATGAGATATGGTGTCAATTATCCTAAGGGGCCGTATCAATGGATGATGCAATTGGGCGCGCAGTGTGTGCTGCAAACCCTCAATAATTTATATGCCATTTATGGCGAAGAAAAATATCGTGCAAGTCTTTATCTCAAACAATACGTGGCACAGCAGCAAAGCGTAACGGCCAACGATTCAAAAGATTTAACCGCATTTGCATAAGCAGGAGTGATCATGGAAGACGTTTTTATTTGTGATTTTATTCGTACCCCGATTGGACGCTATGCGGGTTCATTGAGTTCAGTACGTACCGATGATCTTGCTGCATTGCCTATCAAGCATTTAAAAGAAAAACACGCACATTTACCGTGGCAGGATTTAGATGAAGTATTTTTAGGTTGTGCCAATCAGGCGGGCGAAGACAATCGCAATGTTGCACGTATGGCAACATTATTGGCTGGATTACCAGAAGCGGTTCCTGCAATGACCGTGAATCGGCTTTGTGCTTCAGGACTGGATGCGGTGGGCTTGGCAGCACGTTCGATTAAATCGGGTGAATCACAATTTGTACTGGCGGGTGGTGTCGAGTCGATGAGTCGCGCGCCGTTTGTACAAGCCAAGCAAACTGAAGCTTTTGGGCGTAGTCCTGAAATCTTTGATACGACCATTGGCTGGCGTTTCATCAATAAAAAGATGAAAGCACAATATGGTACAGATAGCATGCCAGAAACGGCTGAACATGTAGCTGAAAAATATCAAATCAGCCGACAGGATCAAGATGCCTTTGCAATTCGTAGTCAACAAAAAGTGGCTACGGCACAACAGGCAGGTTTTTTTGATGAAGAAATTTTGCCAGTTGAACTGGTAGATCGCAAAAAGAACATCACAATGTTTGCCCAAGACGAGCATCCACGTGTAGATACCAGTCTAGACAGTTTGGCGAAATTAAAAGCACCATTCCGTAAAGAGGGTGGTTCAGTTACAGCAGGCAATGCTTCGGGTGTAAACGATGGCTCAGCTTGTGTTTTGCTGACCAATCGCCAATTTGCAGATACGCATGGTTTAAAACCTTTAGCTCGTGTGGTGGCGATTGCCAGTGCGGGGGTTGAACCGAAATATATGGGCATTGGCCCAGTGCCTGCGGTACAAAAATTATTGAAACAAACGGGTCTGAGTCTGGATCAAATGGATGTGATTGAGTTGAACGAAGCGTTTGCTGCCCAGTCGCTGGCGTGTATGCGTGAATTAGGGCTCAAGGATGATGATACACGTGTTAACCCTAATGGTGGCGCAATTGCATTGGGTCATCCTCTCGGGATGAGTGGTACGCGTTTGGTGATTACCGCAACCAGAGAATTGAAAAGACGTGGTGGTCAATATGCACTGTGTACCATGTGTGTCGGTGTTGGACAAGGTGTCGCCCTGATTTTAGAAAATGTAGCTTAATTTAATTGAAACGAAACGGTTCGAATAATATAACGAAATAGGAGAGACGGCAGTGGATAGCCTCATTACAGAAGACGTAGAAAAAATGACGCTTGCGGAGTTACGAGCGCTTCAAACCAAACGGTTAAAAGAAACATTGAGTAATGTTTACGCCAATAGTCCTGTGTACAAGAAAAAGTTTGATGATGCTGGTGTGCATCCAGATGATTTCGTCACACTGGATGATCTAGCCAAATTTCCATTTACCACCAAACAGGATTTACGCGACAACTATCCTTTTGGCATGTTTGCCGTTCCGCAAGAGCAGATTGTGCGTTTACATGCCTCGTCAGGCACAACAGGTAAACCAACCGTCGTTGGCTATACCCAAAAAGACATCAATACTTGGTCGGATATTGTTGCGCGTTGTTTGCGTATGGCGGGCTTGAGTGCCAAAGATATGATTCAGGTGGCGTATGGTTATGGCCTGTTTACTGGCGGTTTAGGTGCGCATTATGGTGCTGAACGCCTAGGTGCCACCGTGATTCCGATGTCAGGCGGTCAGACTGAGAAACAGGTGCAACTGATTCAGGACTTTAAACCCACGGCAATCATGGTAACGCCATCGTATTGCGTCAGCATTATTGAAAAACTCGAACAGCAGTTGGGTAGTGCGCGTAATACCTCATTAAAAGTTGGAATTTTTGGTGCAGAGCCGTGGTCGAAAGAGTTACGCCGTGAGATCGAAGAGCGCCTGAATATCAAGGCACTGGATATTTATGGTTTGTCTGAAATTATGGGTCCTGGTGTTGCCATGCAATGTCTGAACGAAGGCGATGGTCTCACCATTTGGGAGGATCATTTCTATCCTGAAATTATTAATCCTGAAACTGGTGAAGTGTGCAAGGACGGTGAGCTGGGCGAACTGGTGTTCACCACCATCACTAAAGAAGGTTTGCCAATCATCCGTTATCGTACCCGTGATTTAACCCGTTTATTGGCGGGCCAGAATCTCGTCATGCGCCGTATGGACAAGATCGTGGGGCGTAGTGATGATATGCTGATTATTCGTGGGGTCAATGTTTTCCCGACCCAGATTGAAGAACAGATTTTACAAGTTCCAAGTCTGGTGCCAAATTATGAAATTCTGGTGGCGAAAAAAGGACACATGGACACTTTGCATATCCGTACCGAAATGTGCCATAACTGTGACATGCAGGCGCAGCAACTGGCTCAGCAGTTAATGCAGCGGATTAAAACCATGATCGGGATTTCAGTAACGGTAGAAGTAGTGAATGAACTGACTTTGCCGCGCTCTGAGGGGAAAGCAAAACGCGTTATCGATATGCGCCAGATTGCTTAACATTATGATCATTCAGGGTATAGAATCTATATCCTGAATCTTAAACGCCAAGATAAAAGTATGAGTGCAAAGCTACAGCAAATTATTGATTCGATTATTCAGAATGAAACCTTAAGTGGTACATCGCTCATTTCAACCATTTTTGGTGATTCGGTGCTGCATCGTGGCGGTAATATTAGTCTTGCCAGCTTGATTCAGTTGCTGGAGCTGTTTGATTTTAATGATCGTGCTGTACGGACTTCCGTGTTTCGCTTGGTGAAAAATGACTGGCTAGATTCAGACAAGATTGGCAGAACCAGTTTTTATCGTATTACCGATGCCAGCAGATCAAAATATTTGCAAGCAGAGCAACGTATTTATAATGATCAGATGAAGGAATGGGATCATTCTTGGGATCTGATCCTGATGTCGAGTCTGGATACAGACAATAAAGCATTTTTGAAGAAAGAACTGGAATGGCTAGGTTTTGCCAATATTTCGACCAATCTGATGGCTTATCCAGGATCTAATCGACTGCAATTACAAAAGTTGCTGGTTGATCTGAATATGAGTGAGCAGGTGGTGGTGTTTAAGGCAGAGACCTTGCAGCTGTTTAATAACTCGACCGATACCATTAGCCGTATGTTAGAGACCAACTGGCCGATTGATGAGTTGCGTCAACGTTACCTGCAATTTCTGGATATGTTTCGGGAAATCGGAGCAATCTTGATGCAGGACGATGAGCGCATTGAACCTGTGCAAGCCTTTCAGATCCGGACTTTACTGATTCATTATTACCGTCGGATTTTGCTTAAAGATCCTGCTTTGCCTTTAGAGTTGCTATCGGCAGACTGGCCCGCAGTCAAGGCGCGTACCTTATCCATGAATATCTATAAAAAAGTCTTTGAAGCCGCAGATGACTATTTCTTGTCGGTTGCTGCTACATCGGAAGGGCCTATGCCCAATGCAACTGCACATTTCTGGCGTCGCTTTGGCGGTTTGAGCCAAAATAATGAGAGAGTGAGTGATGCCTTGTTACAGTATTGATGGAGTGATTCCCGTTGTTCATCCCAGCGCATTTGTGCATCCCACTGCTGTTTTAATTGGTGATGTGATTATTGAGGCAGGGGTTTATATTGGCCCTTTTGCTTCATTACGGGCTGATTTTGGCCGTATCCATATCAAGGAAAATGCCAATGTACAGGACAACTGTATCATTCATGGTTTTCCGCAAAGTGTTACGCTGGTTGAGGAAATGGGACATATCGGTCATGCTGCGACGTTGCATGGTTGTCGTATCGGTAAAAATGTCTTGATCGGCATGAACAGTGTTGTTCTGGATTATGCGGAAATTGGTGAGAATACCATTATTGGCGCGAATAGTTTGGTGAAAACCAAAGATCAAATCCCTACCAATGTTCTGGCTTTAGGCAGCCCAGCAAAAGTGGCCAGAGAACTTTCTGAAAAAGAACGACACTGGAAAATTAAAGGTACGCAGGAATATATTCAGTTGGCACAGCGTTGTTTAAGCACAATGAAGGAAGTTTTACCTTTGGCAGAAGAATCTGCTGAACGTAAGACCTATCAGGATTTTCAGTCAGAGCATCAAATTAAACCTAGTACATAAATAATCTGCCTCTTTTTTATAATGGGGTATTTTATTTTAGATATAATAAAACTAAAAATTATAATCTATCCCACTGTATGTAAAATATTGAATAATAAAAGACCAAATATCGAAGATATGCCCTAAATACAAAAAACACTGTCCTATTTTAATGGTTTATAAAGAGTTTTTTTGAATTAGAATCATAGACTGAAAGTTCTGTTTATATAGTGCTTAATTTACATGTATTAAGTCTAGAAGATATTGAACTTATTTTTAACGGTATGATTCATGATTTTATAGGAGCATGTTTATAGATAAATTTTGTGCATATATTAATGGGATCTAAGCAAAAAAGTTACTGGGGTTACTCAGTAACTTTTTTAAGTCATCAATATAGTTTAAAGAGTTGGAACGAAATAGACGTATTTGAAATTCCTGCTCAATATGCATTGGTTAAGTGAATCTTTTGTTTTCTGAGAACTTTGTAAATAAACAGAAAAACGCCCATTGCTAACCAGAAACTGCCAAATTTTAAAGCAGATGAATCAAGATTAATCCATAGGCAAGCAATGCTAATGACCGAAAGTAGCGGTAAGAAAAGGTTAAAAAATTTATTTCTAAATCCTGAACGCTGTTTTTCCTTGATATAAAACCTGACAAATACTGAAAAATTAACAGCGGTAAATGCAACCAGAGCACCAAAGCTGATCAGGCTGATCACTTGAGCCAGATTCAAAAACATGGCACTTAAAGAAATAAATCCAACAAATAACACCGAGAAAAATGGAGTGCCAAGTGAGGCATGTAGCGTGCCAAAATATTTTTGAGGGAAAATATTATCTTTGCCTATGATGTAGAGTAAACGAGAGGCGCTGGCATGTGAGGCAAGACCAGAAGCCACTGTATTCATAATCTGTCCGCACAGGAAAATTGACTGAAATAATGCGCCGCCGACATACAGAACGATTTCTGGCAATGCTTCTGACGGATGTTGGAAACGTGCATTGGTAGGATAATACAGTTGAATGAACCACGACGCGGTAAAAAAGATCAAGCCACCAAAAAGTGTGGTCAGGAGAACCGCATAAGGAATTGTCTTGGTCGGATTCTTGGTTTCATTCGACAGCGTGGTAACCGCATCAAAACCGAGAAAAGAAAAACACAGTACCGATGCGCCTGCAACCAGCGGCAATAACTCCTGTGGGCCTGTCCATAAAGGATTTAAAGTGAGCACATATTCATAACCTTGTGTGCTTCCAATGCCTTGAATCACCAGATACACAAAAATGATCATCAGGATAATGGGGGCAAACACAAAAATCAGACTTAAGTTGGCGAGTAGACGAATCCTGAAGCAATTGACTAACGTGACCAGTCCAGCCGAGACAATGACCCAACACCAGTACGGAACACTGGGAATGAGGGCGGTTAAATAAATAGCTGCCAGCAAGACATTGATTAAAGGTAATAATAAATAGTCGAGTAAGGTACACCAGCCCACAAATAAACCACTTTTAGGCCCAATGCTTTCCGCGGTGTAGGTATATGCAGAGCCTGCTTTTTCAGAATGTTTGCTAAATCGTGCATAACTAAAAGCCGTCAGCAGCATTGTGGTGAGAGCCAATAAATAAGCCAAGGGCACATGCCCATGAGTAATGCCTGACACAATGCCAAAGGTATCAAATACTGTCATCGGGGTCATATAAGCAATCCCGATCACAGTCACTTGCCATAATGAGAGTTTTTTAAATGAAGCAGATTGTTGTTCCATAATGTTGCAACCTGATCTATTGTTGTTTTCTATCCAGAAAAGCACATGTAATTTTTAGGCAAAAAAATCCCTTGGCTCGTTTTAGCAAGCCAAAAAATTAGAGATTTAGAGGAACGTGGGCGTTAAACGTTGAATTGAGGTCTGATTAACGCTAAATCATGACTAACTGGAGCGATTGACTCGGTAAGCTATTCAAAGACTTATGAGTCAGGTTCTTGAGAAGTGTTCCAGTTCGGATGCTAATGTCATTTGAGGTGATGACGCGGGCAATATTATTGGTAATGACGGCTTTTTGTTTGATATTTTTTAGCTTCGGAAGCAACACTTTCTCTAGTGCAGAGACCAGTACATCAATTGCAATAACACCAACGAACTGATCCTGTATCATCACAGGATGGGCCATAGTAATGGTATAGGCGCCATTGCAGATATAGTCGACATAAGGTCCATAAGTACAGGGTTGTTTATTTTTTGCAGGTTGCTGGAACCATTCAAAAGTACGGAAATCCAGAAAGCGTTGAGCATTCTGGTAGTTTTCAAGCTGTGCTTGCTGTAATTGATTTTCTTTTTTATACCACCATTCCAGTGTCCAGTATTCCTGCTCGGTGCTTGTTGCGGGACTATAGCTGGCAAAACCCATACCTTGACTATACTGGCTTTGATGCAAAGCAAGCTTGATTTCCTGCTGGAGTTGTTTACGTTCAGCGGTAGACAGTTTGATGTCTTTAAGCTTTCCTGTTTTATCTTTGGCTAGAATCTGACTCGCTTTATTAGCAAGAAGTTCTGCCAGAGTAGAAGTCTCTTGAGTGACTTGCTCAAGCAGCTTTTGAAGCTCTTCTATTGGTGTCTGTTGGGTCATTCCGATAACTCCTAAAATTCCATATTTTTGAGATCTATGCTTTTTAGATATCCCTTTTTTTATTGTTTTTAATTGATTGATAACTTGTATTGGAGCATTTGATCCGTTTGCATAGTGATGATTTTTCTCGCCTGGAGAACTGCTTCATCCTCATTTCCCTGAGTAAATGATGACAAAATTTTATGGTATTGATCTACAACTGCTTGATGAAAGACATCATCTTGGTACAAAACAGCAATAAGTGGAGCCCATTCTGCTTGTATCGAGAGTTCCTGATTGGCCAGTCGCGCTGATTGGGCAAAAGAGGTCAAGGTGAGCAGACAGCGTAAATCCAGTTGCGCTCGTATGTCCGCTTCACTGGCCTGATGAAATTGTTCAACCATTTCCTTGATTTTACCTAGCTCATCTTCGGTAGTTCTTTGTGAGGCCAAATAAGCACTATGACTTAAAATTGCACTATGAAACTCACCAAGATCAGCCAGATATTCACTGGATGCCTGACGTAAAGGATGCAGGCTTAGGCGTAAATCAGCAGGTAATTCACACACAAAACTTCCGCCATTTCGGCCACGTCGTGTATCAATTAAGCCTTTCACTCGCAAGGTTGTGAGCGCTTCACGCACCGTGATCGGCGAAACACCCATTAAACGAGCTAGGTCAGCTTCATTCGGAAGCTGTTCCTGACTTTTGAGCAGTCCTGAGATAATCGCATTCTCCAAACGTTCAACAACCTGTTCAGAACGGGTCGATTGTGTGATCGGTGCAAAGATTATCGTATATGCTGACATAGCTAGTTCTCTAAAAGCGAAGCTGAATGACTTCGCTTAATGATACGGATCATGGATTAAAACACGCCAAAGCTGTGTATTGCCTTTTCATCTTCTGGAACAGCAGGGATTGCATCCCAAAGTTCCGCAATTTTGCCATTTTCGAGACGCCACAATTCAAAATAGGCATGTCTGTTTCCAGCAATACTTCCTTCTGAATGAGTCAGCACAAACTGACCATCGGCAATGCTTCGGTGCGTTTTGGAGTATACCAAACCTTCACCTTGATTACGGATTTTGTTCAGGAAATCAATGACGGAATTTACCCCGTCACCAATATCAGGACTATGTTGCAGGAAATGATCGCCGTCAGTATAGGTTCTGAACGCTTCATGATCCCCGTCAATCAAGGCCTTTTGAAAAAAATCTCGGATGATTTTACGGTTTGCTTCTCGATCGGCATGATGATCAATCTGGGTCGGGCCATCCAGTTGGGTACGTCCACTGATATTTGGGTGGGCTTCAGGCACCAAACCATCCCAATGCTCAACGATCTTGCCATCTTTAATGCGGTAAATGTCAAAACCGACCAAAGGCGTTTCATCTAAACCATGAAAACGACCGTGAATTGCCACTAAATCACCATCACCCAGTACACGAATTGGTTCGTGGCGAATGTCTGGACAATCCTGAATCAGTTGACGAAGACCGGAAAGGCCATCTGCAACCAGTGGTGAATGCTCAATAAAGTCTTTAGAAAAATAACGGTCTAAAGCACGAGGATCATGTAAATTAAACAAGACATGATGAGCCTGACTAACAAAGCGTTTGGCTTCCTGAATATCCATTCTATGCTCCTATCTGTATCTTGTGCCTTAGTCATTTGAACTCATAACATGTTTGATACGCGTATATTCTTCAAACCCATAACCTGATAAGTCTTTGCCATAGCCAGATTTCTTGAAACCACCGTGTGGCATTTCAGCAGTTAATGGAATATGGGTATTTATCCAGACTGTACCAAAATCTAACTCGCGTGATAGACGGGTTGCGCGGGCATGGTTGGTGGTCCAGACACTTGAAGCAAGGCCATAGTCAATATCATTGGCTTTTTCAATGGCATCCGCTTCATCTTTAAATTTCTGAACCGTGATGACAGGGCCAAAGATTTCATTTTGAATGGCTTCATCTTGTTGTTGTAAACCGCTAATCACGGTGGCTTCGAAATAGAAACCTGGACGATTGGCATGTTTACCGCCAGTTTCGACTTTTGCGTGTGCTGGTAGGTTTTCAATAAACGACTGCACATTTTTAAGTTGATTGGCGTTATTTAATGGTCCATAAAGTGCATCTTGGTCACCAGGCTCACCAAAACGTGTATTTTTTGCTGCTGTTACCAGTTTTGCTAAAAACTCATCATGCACAGATTCTTGCACGATCACACGTGTCGCTGCGGTGCAGTCTTGACCCGCATTAAAGAAACCTGTCATGGCAATCATTTCTACTGCTTTATTAATATCTGCATCGGCAAATACCAAGACTGGTGCTTTCCCGCCCAGTTCAAGATGCGCTTTGGCTAAGTTGGCAGCGGCAGAAGCGGCAACTTGTAAACCAGCACGTACCGAGCCTGTAATTGAAACGAGTGCAGGGGTTTTATGTGAAACCACTTTAGAGCCAACATTGGCTTGACCTAAGAGTACATTGAACGCGCCTTTAGGGAAAAATGGTGCTGCAATTTCTGCCAGAAGCAGGGTACTTTCAGGTGTGGTGTCGCTTGGTTTCAAAACCACAGTATTACCAGCCGCCAAAGCAGGCGCGATTTTCCAGACCGCCATCATTAATGGATAATTCCAAGGCGTTACCTGACCAACCACACCGACAGGTTCACGACGGATACTTGAGGTCAAACCTTCTAAATATTCACCTGTTGCTGAGCCATTGAGTAGGCGAGCCGCACCCGCAAAGAAACGAATCTGATTTGCACAAATTGCCACTTCTTCAGAGGCAATCAAATGCTTTAATTGTCCCGTATTACGGCTTTGTGCTTCGATTAAACGTTCTGCATTTGCTTCCACTGCATCTGCTAAATCAAGTAAAGCCTTTTGACGAACAGCGGGAGTACTGCGCCCCCAGATTTTAAAAGCCTGTTTTGCTGCTGCATAAGCGGCATCTACTTCTGCATCCGTTGCGTTGGGTGATGCAGCGTAAATTTGGCCTGTTACTGGACTGACCAGATCAAAATAATCCGTTCCTTGTGCTTCTACATATTCGCCGTTAATAAAATGTTTTAGTTGAATTTTAGACATCTGTCGTTCCTTGTCTTTAGGTTTTAAAATATAACATATAAAACTATATGTATTATGTTTTAAAATTTCTGTCAATTTTTTTTCTGCAGGGAATTTGAGCAAAGATTGAGATTTTTAAAAATGAGAATGCTAAGCAGCTGATATTTATTTAAATCTAGCTTGGGGATTTTTTTACTAAAAATGGATGCTTTCCCATTTTGCTTAAAAAGGCTTTATTTGATGTGTGAGGAATATTTAGACAAGATTGATGATTCCCAAAAAACTTGATTGGGATTTTTATGAGTAAAGAAAGAAGGGGCCTAAGGATTTGATTTTTATATTACATTGCGTAGCTCATTAGCAGTATTACGCAGCAAAGGCAAAATTTGCTGGACTAAATAATCTTCTTGTACACGATTGGTTTGCGACATACAGTTAAGCGCCGCAATGGCTTTACCTTGTGCATTCAGCACAGGAACTGCAATCGCAATCACGCCGAGCTCATGTTCTTCTTTTGATAGACAATAGTCCGAAAATGAGATGCTTTTCAGCACGTCTATAAACGTAGCTTCATCGATAATCGTAAAAGGGGTTAAGCGCTTTAAGCCATAACTTTTGACCCAATCGTGTTGAGCCTGTTCAGGTAGCGCTGCCAATAAAACCTTTCCTGTCGAGGTGGCATGTGCAGGTAGGCGATTGCCTAAATGCATGCCATAAGGACTGACCCGCAAATTGTCGTGTTGAGGAAGATAGCTACGGGCAATCGGGACTACTTCATTGTCATCCAAGACCACCAAAGAAAAGGTTAAAGAGGTTTGGGCACACAAAAGATTCAGAAAAGATTGGGCGATTTTAGGTAGATGGGCAGAACTTAGATAAGAGCTAGAAAGACGTAACACGCGATGGGTTAGCCAAAAATAATGCTCATCTGTTTCCAAATAGCCTAAGTATTTTAAAGTTTTTAAATGTCTACGTGCTGCTGTTCGGCTAATGCCAGTACGTTCAGCTACTTGAGTAACGTTCAAACGTTGGCGATCAATTCCAAAAGCTTCAAGTAGAGCCAGCCCTTTGGCTAAACCTGCAATATAGTCTTCCTGACGAATACGTTCGTGTGAACTTGGGTGCTCAAAAAAAGCATCGGTAGAGGACATCCTTCCTTCCTTGTTATTTTGCATGTTTTGTCCGCTATTCGGACACATGGAATGATAAACGGTTATTTTCGATTTGAATACATCGTATACAAAACTTAAAAGCAGTAGTTTAAAAGTCAGGACATATAACAAGGATGACGTGATGGATATTTTAAAGACACAAGTTGCAATTATCGGTTCTGGCCCAGCGGGTTTATTACTGGGTCAATTGCTATATAAAGCTGGCATTGAACACATCATTATTGAGCAACGCAGTGCTGAGTATGTGGCTTCGCGTATCCGCGCAGGAATACTAGAGCAGGTATCGGTTGATTTACTCAAACAGGCAGGTGTAGATCAACATTTAAAAGAGAAAGGATTACCGCATTCAGGGATTGAAATATTAACCAATGGGCAGAAACATCGTGTTGATTTGTCTGCACTCACAGGCGGTAAACAAGTCACTGTATATGGACAGACCGAAGTCACCAAAGATTTAATGGCTGCTCGTGAAGCTGCACAATTGACATCGTTCTATGAAGCGGAAAATGTACAGGTCAAAGATTTTTATGACGCACCGCAAGTACATTTTGACTATCAAGGCAAAGCCTTTCAAATTCAGTGTGACTTTATTGCAGGTTGCGATGGCTATCACGGTATTTGTCGAGCCAGTGTGCCTGAGGACAAAATTAAAACCTTTGAGAAAATCTATCCATTTGGCTGGTTAGGCGTATTGGCTGATGTACCTCCCGTTGCGGATGAGTTGATCTATGTACAGTCAGAACGTGGTTTTGCATTGTGTAGTATGCGTTCAGAAACCCGTAGCCGTTATTATTTACAGGTGCCATTGACGGATCATGTTGAAGACTGGTCAGATGAGAGATTCTGGGAAGAATTGAAATGTCGTCTTGATCCCGAAAGCCGTGAACATTTAGTCACTGGTGCATCCATTGAAAAGAGTATTGCTCCGTTACGTAGTTTTGTGACTGAACCAATGCGTTTTGGAAATATGTTTTTAGCTGGAGATGCAGCGCATATTGTTCCGCCAACAGGCGCGAAAGGTCTTAATCTGGCGGCTTCGGATATTGCTTATCTATCGAGTGCGTTGATTGAGTATTATACTGAGGGCTCGAGTCAGGGTATTGAGGAATATTCTGAGAAATGTTTACAACGCGTCTGGAAAGCTGAACGTTTTTCTTGGTGGATGACACACTTGCTCCATCGTTTCGAAACGGAAAGCGAGTTTGACCATAAAATTAAGCAGGCAGAATTAAGTTATATTTTAGGATCGACAGCAGGTAGAACGACTTTGGCAGAGAACTATGTTGGACTGCCATATGAAATTAAAAAAATGCCAGAAGCCTGTGCTTAACAGCATAACCTTCTGATTAATAGAGATTAAAAAAAGCCTGTGCATATGAATGGACAGGCTTTTTCTCATTTCACAGGAAATGATTGATTAAGCAAATTGACGAATCATTTTACGGACATTGGTTTTTGCATCAATTACAGTCATAAAGGTGTAGGCACCAATGAATTTACGGCTAATAAACATAAATTCTTTTGGTGGAACCGAGAAATAACGTGAAGCCATCGATTGTCCAGCCTGTTGCATCACACGGCTATGGAGCTGGCTTTTTTTCCAGTCATAACGGTCTTGATCATCCATAATCCCCGCAGGCATATCAGGATTATTTTCTGGACAGCTAAAGGCTTCCGTTGCAATCAGGAACACATCTGCCATACCCGGTTTGACGCTTTCTGGCATACCATCAAAGAATTCATAACCTTTCATGGCTTTGACCATCGCGGTTTTGTCATGATCATAGCCAGCTTGAATCAGGTTACGTGCGACTGTCAGCAAGTTATTATCGAACTGACGAATTGCACCAAAGTCGAGTAAAACGATTTTATCGTTGACTTCACTGCCATCACCCAAACGAACCAGATAATTACCAAAGTTCGGATCGGTCTGCATTTCGCCCCATTCAAACAACTCACGCACTGCAATTTCTAAAGAAGCTTCGCCCAACTGGTTGCGGCGTTCTTGCGGCAGAGAAAGCATCACTGGGCTATTCACAGGGACGCCACGTTCAAAAGTCATACACAGTACTTTTTCAGCGCAGAATTCATCCACAATCTGTGGGACGATATAACGCGGATCATCTTTCAAACGTTCAGCGAAACGACACGTAGTCGCTGCTTCAATCGCATAATCCACTTCGCGATGCATCATGTCACGAACTTCGTCAAACCATTGATCAAACTCACGGGTTTGCGGCACCATCCGAGTCAGTTTCAGCATGTTCTTGAACAGATTCATGTCTGAGTCGATCGCTTCTGCCACACCTGGATACTGGATTTTAAGCACCAGTTCCTGACCATCTGATTTACGGGTCGCGCGATGAACCTGAGCAAGTGAAGCTGTGCCAATCGGCTCATGATCGATGGTTAAATCATCAAGTTTTGCACCTAACTGATCTTGCAAATGTGCTTTTATTGCAGGCCAGGCGAGAGCCACGGTTTGATTGTTCAGGGTATTTAATGCTTGTGTAATTTCTTCAGGCAAGAAATGTTCGCCGTATAGAGCCATCATCTGACCAATTTTGACGATTGAACCTTTAAGTTTGCCAATTTCAGAAACTAAATAATGCGCCTGTTCAGCCATGGCTTTTTTACGTTTCTTCTCTTTTTCTTCTTCACTTGAGAAAAGAGAAGTTGCACTTGCAGTTGCCCAACGTGTTCCAGCAAGTAAAGACGCTTTTGCGATAGATAAGCGACGATCCACCGAGGAGGTTTTTAGATTCTTAAGCTTATCGTTCTGATCTGACATGAAAGAAAAATCCTATGCTGAAATCGGAGGGTTGAAAGCCGAGAGATGAATTGTAGCGGATATTACCGCTTTTGAACGTATTAAAATAGTTCAATCTCTTGAATTATCAGTCTAAATTTGTGCAATAGGAGAATTGTCCACAAATAGCCTAAGTAGAAATTAGATCTATCTTTTGGCTTTTGTATACATATGTCCTAAATTTTAAACTGAATTTTTAATGCTGCCCGTTTCATGAGTGCGGCTCGATGGGTATGAATATGTTTAATCAACATTCGTTTGACCTGACTATGATGAAAGCCGAGCGCATAAGCTTTCACAATAATAATACTGGGCAGTGTAAAGAAAAAATACTTGGTGTCGTCTAAAGTCGCATCTTTAAAAACGTCTTCTTCAACAAGGAGATCTTTTAAAAACTGTTTTTCCGCTTGGACTGTAGAAGAGCTTTCATCGTCCCAATAATTCTGGCGCATTGCCATCAAATTATTATGTTTATAACTCATGAATTGTTTGAGCCTGTGCATTTCATCTTTAGCAAATATATGAGGTTGTTTGCTGATTTATCAAGAATAGATTTATGATCAAAATAGCCTAAGCAAATTTAATCTTTTATTTTTAAAGTGCTACACTTATCTCACTTTATCCTTAAAGCAAAAATACTGAATAGATATGACACCCGCTTGTAAGTTGTTAGAAAAAAATAAAATACCTTTTTCAATTCATGAATATGAACATGATGCCAATGCAAAAAGTTTTGGGCTGGAAGCAGCAGAAAAGTTAAATCTAAAGGTTGAAGAAGTATTTAAAACCTTAATGGTCACAGATGAAAAAAATTACTTTATTGCAATTTTACCCGTGAATCATCAACTCAATCTGAAAAAGGTTGCAGCAGCAGTGGGCTGCAAGAAATTACAAATGGCCAATCCAAAAGATGCTGAACGCTTAACTGGTTATCTGGTTGGGGGGATTAGTCCTTTAGGACAAAAGAAACGACTGAAAACCGTGATTGATGCCACGGCGCAAAATTTTGCCAAAATTTATGTCAGTGGGGGCAAAAGAGGACTGGATATTGGATTAAATCCTCAGGATCTGGCGAAATTACTGGGTGCACAATTTGTCGATGTACTTGATTTATAAAATATTGATATTGAGTGTTAAGGTTCTTGTTAATTCAACTGTGATAATTAAAAGCTAAAGATTGGAACAACGATAGATATCAGAAGATATCTATCGTATTTGAGCTTCTGAATTACCATTTATGTGTATAAGACACTTTAGCGGTTACGCCACTCGCGAGTAAGTGACTGGTATTATTACTATTTCGCATCAGCTGGCTATAAAGCGGATAGTATTCACGATTGAACATATTTTCGATTCCAATCGTCACCGTATCCTGTTTATTGATGGCAAAACTGCTGATTAAATCCGCTGTGGTATAGGATTTGACATCATAGCGACCGAAGCCATTGTTACCATTGAGACGGTAATCTTCTGCACCGAAATATGTCGCCTGAATACGGTTGGTCCACGTATCGGTCGGGCTATAGGAAATGTAGGCGGTAATTTTTAATGGCGGGATACGGAAACCTGTCATATCCTGTTCGGTATGACTATTTTGTGGGGTTTCACGACCTTTCATCCAGCTAACGCTACCGCCAGCGCCCCAGACTTTTGCATCTTCAAGATAATCCAGAGTAGCTTCTACACCAGTCACTTTTTCCTTGGTTCGGGTCAAAATTAATCCATTGCCAAAGGATTGCACGCCACCCAGATCGGACGTCGAGTGGAATACGGCTAAACTTGAGCTAAAGTTATTGAAATGGCCATTCCAGCCGAGTTCATAATTGTCTACTTTGACAGGTTCTAAGAATGAAGAACCTAAGTCAAAATCTTTTCCTGCATTACGAATAACAACACCGACATCGGGTAACTGGAAACCTTGATTAAATGAGGCATAAATTGAATGTTCATCATTTGGTGAGAAAGTAAGATTAGCATTGTACAACCATGCGTCAGCCTTTACTTTACCGCCCTGAACGGTATAGGGATCAGATTCATTGAGTTGGGACAAAGGCACAAAACTATCAATTTTTGCATAACTGTCTTCATAGCGCGTGCCGACCTCAGCTGACCATCGATCGTTAAATCGGTGTTTTAATTGAGCAAATGCGCCCATGCTTTGAGTGGTGAGCTCAGGTAAATAAATCAGCTTTCCATTTTTAACGAATTCGAGGCCACCAGATTGGTCATAGATATTCTGATCGAAAGTATCCAGCGGCATTTCGCTCTTTTCACGGCTAAAGTCGCCACCCCACACCAGAGAGCTATCTCCAAGAAACTCTAGCGGAGTACTTACAGTCAAGCGGCTGCCCAATACATTATTTTCTTGATAAACCTGATCGACTTGTCCACCTCGGGTAGGGACTTTACGGGCATCAAATGGCGAAAAGCGGGTGAAAAAGTCACGATAATAAATTTGAGCATCCACCTTATTGCCGAAGAAATCTTTATGGCTATAAGTCAGATTATAAATCTGGTTTTCATTCTTATTTTGTTCTTTTAATTTCAGTCCTTTGATTGCCTTTGCAGGGACACTGCCTGGGGGGAGTTGGGCAACGCTTGGATCAGAAGCATAGTCAGAATCTTGTTCCGCATTATAATAATTCGCGGCAAGTTGCAGGTACTGATTATCATCAATGTGATATCCAAGTTTGGCACCAATGCTATAGGCATCTGCATCGAAAAGATCACCCTGACTTGGTTCTGGTGCAACCCGTTTGCCTCGCGCATCGTAAGGGCTGCCAATGCGTTGATAACCAAAATCCAGTGCATAGTCGAAATCGTTCAAACTACCCGAAAAATATTGATGAATGTCTCCACTTAAGGCATCCGAACGAGGGTTGGTCAGTGAACTTTGTAACCCAATTACGGTCTTGGCGCTCGGTTCACCGCCTGCAGCTTTTGTTGTAATCGAAATGGTTCCGCCCGCAGCTCCACTACCATAGATCGCATTACTTCCACGTATCACTTCAATATTGCTGATACTCTCAGGATCTATTGCAGAAAGTCCTCTTGAGGTATCACGGGTGAGATTCATCGGGACGCCATCGACCAGAATAAGTGCATTACGGCCGCGTAAGGTTTGCCCATAATCGGTCATGGTGCGACTTGAATCGGATAAGCCGGGCACGACTTTGGCGAGTAGGGTGGCAATATTACCCGATGACGCATTTTTCAAAAGTTCAATCTGCTTTTCATCGAGTCGAGTGACCTGCTTGGCAGAAGAGGAAAGTTCATCTGAGCGTGAAGCAGTAATGGTAATTGTTGGTAGTTGCTCAGTCTTATTGTCTGAAAGTGTTGCTTCGGTTGAAGCTGCGGCAAAAGAAGCGTTTGAAAATAAAATAAATCCACTCATGGATAAAAGTGGAATAATATTTTTTGCATCTGATGTGTGATGCCGTCTTTTATTGCTTTTCATCATTGTTCCTGTGATCTCGCCCTGAGAATGATTTTTAAATTTTCGGCATTATAGTGGAGAAAATAGGGAACAGTGCAACGGCGAAAAGTGATCATTTTTATAAAGTGATGCAAGAGATAGGCAATAAGTCAGATGAAGCATTCTAGAAAGGTATAAATGAACTCATTTTTGATATTTTGTGCAATTAAAGTCATCATTTCGGGCTGTTTTTGTTTTAGTACACTGTTATTTATAGGATTTTAGAATCACAAAAAGCTATTGCCGATGAGTAAATTATCATTTTATTAAATAAGAACTATTATTATCTTTTTGTATCTCATTTTGCTTAAAGCATCTCTAAAGTAAGTTAATTCAAGCAATTAGATTGTAATTTTTGCGGGCAGTGCTGAATTGAAAATATAAATGATAATAATTATCATTAGCTTCGTCTTAAACGTAACTTAGTTCCGCTTAGGATATGTTTATGGCCTAAAACATTTCGAAAAATAAATCAGATCTCTGGATAGAGGATACAATCGGATGCAATCACTTGCCAATCGGTTGGCGATACAACACTTCGTCAACGCCTATACGCAAGAAACAGGCAAAGGTCACTTGCTTAATAAAAATCAGCAAAGTCCACAACAACACGCGTTTAGCCAAGGTTTGACGCTGTTAACCATTCCGATCCATTCCATTCAAGCACAGTGCTATTTTCCGTTAGCGTATGTCAGTCGAGTCGGGCGACATCGTTTAGCCGATTTCCCGCAAATTATTATTCAAGGACAAGTAAGAACATTCAGTCCCGTTGCAATCGTTGGTCTTTTGCTGGAAGAACTGGTTTTTGAATCTGATATTCCTTTAGATGCTGCTTCTTTGGTCGAAAAATGGATTCAGAGCCGCGATGCTTTACAGCAGTTTTTAGTACAGCGTGAACATGATTTTGATGATCTGGTCAAAGCAGGCCAGAATTTTATTGAATCTGAACAGGCTTTGGTGCTCGGGCACAGTATGCACCCTGCACCAAAGAGTAGAACAGGTTTTGTGCATGAGGACTGGCTCAAGTTTTCTCCTGAACATAAAGGCCAGACTCAACTACATTACTGGTTTGTGCATCAGGATTATATTGCTGAGGGCAGTGCGACCGATGAAGCAATTTCAGCCCAGCTTAAAAGCGCATTGCAATGGTATTTATCTGAAAATGATCTCAAGCTGCTCAACACGCATAGCGAGTATAAATTGCTGCCTTTACATCCTTGGCAGGCACGCTATTTACAAAGCAAACCGTGGTTTGAGCGTTTGAAACAAACTGGACAGCTGATTGATCTGGGCTTACGTGGCTGGCAATTTTCACCGACGACTTCGATTCGTACACTGGCGAGTTTTAATGCGCCGTGGATGGTGAAACCTTCACTTTCTGTGATGATTACCAATTCAATCCGTGTCAATCTGGCGAAAGAGTGTCATCGTGGTGAACTGACCCATCGTTTGTGGCACAGTGAATTTGGTCAGAATATTTTAAAACATTGTCCAAGTTTAAAAGCCGTTAATGATCCTGCATGGATGGCTTTGCAAATTGATGGTGAAGTGGTCAATGAAAGTATCTGTATTTTCCGTGATCAACCTTTTAGTCCACAACAGCAAGTTACCTGTATTGCCTCATTATGTCAGGATCATCCAAGCAAGGGTTTAAATCGTTTTAATGCGCTTTTCGCAAAAATTGCCAAAGCACATCCTGAAATGGATCATTCTGAGATTGCACTGGACTGGTTTAACCGCTTCCTTGAAGTGAGTCTGCAACCATTAATGTATCTCTATCATCGTTATGGGATGGCATTCGAATCTCATCAGCAAAATGTCTTGCTGGAAATGGAGAATCATTTTCCAAAGACCTTGTGGCTACGTGATAATCAAGGCTTCTACTATATCGAAGAATTTGCCACTGAGATTTTAAAGGCTTTACCTGAGCTAAAAGAAAAGGCATTTGCAGTCGGGCCGAAAGACTTCGTTGATGAACGTTTCAGTTATTATTTCTTTGGAAATACCCTGTTCGGCATTATCAATGCGATTGGTGCAACGGGCTACATTAGTGAAGATGTTCTGCTTGAGCATTTAAAAGTCTTCTTGCAAGACCTATTGCAGCAGTATCCGGACAGTACCTTGTTACAGGGTTTATTGTTTAATGAAACCTTGCCATATAAAGGTAACTTGCTGACACGCTTGCATGAGCTGGATGAATTGATTGCTCCAGTTGAACATCAGTCGGTCTATGTGCAACTGCAAAATCCTCTGTTTATTGAACAGAAGGATGTGAGCTATGCTTGATTTTATTGGCATTGGGTTAGGGCCTTTTAATTTAAGTCTAGCCAGTTTGCTGCAAAATAAAAGTGATCTTAACTATCAGTTCTTTGAACAAAAAGATGGTTTTGACTGGCATGCGGGCATGCAATTGCCCAATGCCTTGCTGCAAGTTCCGTTTATGGCGGATCTGGTCAGTCTGGTTGAGCCGACTAGTCCTTATAGCTTTCTCAATTATTTAAAGCATCAGCAGCGTTTATATAAGTTTTACTTCCGTGAAAATTTATATATTCCACGTCAGGAATATAACCACTATTGTCAGTGGGTGGTGCAGCAGTTAGAGCATATTCAATTCAATAGTCGTGTTCTGGATGTTCAGCCGATTAAAGGCGGTTTTGAGGTTGAAGTTCTGAGGAATGGTGCAAAACAGCGCTATCAAACGCGTCAGCTTGTCTTGGGGATTGGTACAGTTCCGCATTTACCTGAAAGTTTGCAGCAGGCATATCCGAAAACAAAGCAATGCTTACATTCGGCTGAATATTTAAAGCAATGTCCTGCGCAGTTAAAAGGGAATGTAGTGTTGATTGGTTCAGGCCAATCAGCCGCGGAAATTTTTATCGATTTATTTGACCGGCAATATACGCAAGGGAAAACAACGCCTGATTTTCATTTGCATTGGCTGACACGCTCTGCGGGTTTTTTCCCGATGGAGAATACACCGTTGGGACTCGAGCATTTCAGCCCTGACTATATGCAGTATTTCTATCATTTGCCGGCTGGATTAAAGGCTGAATTACCAGCACAGCAGGCCAATCTCTATAAGGGGATTAGTAGCAAGACCATTCGTGATATTTACGAACGACTGTATCACCGTAGTATCGCAGGGCATAACACCGAAGTCACGCTCGCAGGCCATCATCAATTACAGCATGCCGAAGTGCTGGAAAATCAGAAAATTCGTTTGCGTTTCGAGCACCAGCAGCAAGGCGAACGTTATCTACTGGATGCTGATAGTGTAATTGCGGCTACTGGCTATCGTTATCCAAAACCCGCTTTCTTGGAAAATCTACAAACGTTGATTCCGCTTGATCAGACACAACGCTGGCAAGTCAGCGCAGATTTTGAAGTGAACTATCGCGGTGATGGGCGAATTTTTCTGCAAAATATGGAAGTTTTCCATCATGGTGTCGGCACACCAGATCTAGGTTTAGGCGCTCATCGGGCAGCCACCATTGCCAATCAGTTATTAGGCAAAGAACTGTTTAAGCTGGATCAGGCCCAGTCCTATCAACAATTTGGCGTGGCGCCCTCTGTATCGTCAGAACAACCTGCACGAAACCATGTGCAACTGGCTGATTCAGGATTATCCCGTGTGACGCATAAATCTGGACAGCTTCGGCATACTTCTCCCGCTTTTTATGCACAAGTAAAGTTGTCAGAGCACATTGACTAAGGTCAACAGAGGAATCGCACGTATGGAACGGTCTTCTGTACCCATCAATCAAGCGGCACAAGTCGGTTTGCAGCGTTATGTTTTACTCACGGTCATGTTAGGTACAGGGACCGTCAGTTTAAACAACAGTAGTTTTAATCCTGCCATCCCCCAGCTGATGCAGTATTTCCAGATTGGTGAAATCTGGGCAAGTTGGGTGGTGGTCGCATTTTTACTGGCAATGAGTATCAGCTTGCCCCTGGCGGGTTATTTCAGCCAGCGTTTTGGCAAACGACAAACTTATTTAACCGCATTGTTGTGTTTTGCTTTGGCTTCGACAGTGGGTGGTTTATTCAATCAGTTTGAGTCCGTCCTGATTGCAAGAGCCTTGCAAGGGTTTTGTAGTGGCCTGATGATTCCATTATCACTCGGTCTGATTTTTTCAGTGACGCCGAGCGAACAACGGGGCAGTACCACAGGTTTGTGGGGCGCGATGATTATGCTGACTTTGGCCGTTGGGCCGATGTTAGGCGCGCTGGTCTTGGTGTGGCTTGATTGGCAGGCTTTATTCTTCATTAACTTGCCAATTGCCTGTATCGCTCTGGTGTTGGGATATCTCTATCTGCCTAAAGAACAAGGCGATAGCAATCAGTCCTTTGACTGGATCGGTTTTAGTTGCCTGAGCCTGAGCATTATTTTGCTATTAGGCACCTTGAGTCAGATTCATCAACTTGAAGATATCGCACAACCTGTCTATTGGTTATTGCTTGCATTAAGTGCTTTCACATTTTGGCAGTTTGCGAGAAGACAAAAAAATCAGACCAGCCCATTGATTGAGCCTGCCTTGTTTGCTGCAAAAGGTTTTCGATTCAGTTTGATGATCTGTGTCGCACAAACGGTAGGTTTGTTTATTGGTATGTTGCTGGTGCCGTTGTGGATTCAACAGAGTTTGCATCTCAGCCCACTCTGGACGGGTTTTGCTTTGATGAGCAGTGCCTTGGTGACAGGTTTATGTAGTCAACCTGCTGGCAAATATCTTGATCGTTACGGCGCCGCAAAAATTATGAGTCTGGGGTTGCTGATTACTGCATTGTCTTTTGCCTTGCTGGCATGGGCGCCTGTGAAAAATGTCTGGTTCATCATCTTCTGCATGATGTTGCATGGTTTGGGTATGGGACTGTCCTATATGCCATCGACCACAGCAGGGCTTAACAGCTTGCGTCAGCAACAACAGCATTTGGTCACTCAGGCGGCTGCCTTGAACAATCTGTTCCGTCGGCTGTTTGCCGCAGTTGCAGTGGTGCTTGCTGCGCTATATCTGCAATTACGTCAGGATCTTTTTCAGATCAGTCCTCATACAACACTGGATTCATTTAAGGGCATTCAGGAAATCTTTATTTTTTGTACGGCTCTTATCTTGTGCGCTTTGCCTTATGCATGGCGCTTTCCAGATCAACACAAAATGAATTAAATAATTAGGAAGAGCAACATGGGACAATTACATCCAGTTTTAGCAAATACACATGTGATTCAAAATACTTTTCAAGCCTGGCAACAACCACAGTCTGATCAGGCCAAACGCGTTGAACAACGTGTCATCAAGCAATTATTACAAGCCCTGATTTTTGAAGAAATTATTGCGGCTGATCATGATGGTGAAAATTTTATTGTTCAGGTGCAGGATCGCCAACAGCAAGCGGTTCAGTATATTGCCAAAGGGCAACGCCAATACAGTTATAAGTTGGTGCGTCTGGCACGTGATCAGGATGTGCTCCGTCAGGATGCTGAAGGTAACCTGCAACCGGCTCGTCTGAATCAGGTTATTGATGAAATCCTGCGCTCGATTGCCGACGCGACCAAAGTGGAAGATTTTATTTTTGAATTAAAGCGGACTTATATTCACGACCTGCAATCACAAGTCTGTTTTGAAAACTACGCCTTGCCAGCAATTCAATATCCATACGATATTCTGGAATCTTATTTGATGGATGGGCATCCATATCATCCTTGTTATAAATCCCGTGTCGGCTTTAGTCTGCAAGACAATGTCCGTTATGGGGTGGAGTTTGCCCAGCCGATGGCTTTGGTCTGGTTGGCTGTACATCAGAAGCTTGTTGCAGAAAACCATTCGAGTCATATTGAAACAGAAGCATTTTTTAAAGAACAACTCAATGCACAGGATTTGATCCAGTTTCAGCAACAACTGGACAAGCAAACTCAAAACGCCGCTGAATATGTCTGGATTCCCGTTCATCCTTGGCAATGGGAAAATCACCTGATTTCGATTTTTGCAGAAGAAATTGCAGATCAGGACATTATTTATTTAGGTCATAGCCAAGACCGTTATCTGGCACAGCAGTCCTTGCGTACAGTCACCAATTTACAGCATCCAGAAAAACCTTATATCAAGCTTTCAATGAGTTTGACCAATACTTCTAGTTCTCGAGTACTGGCAAAACATACGGTTATGAACGGGCCGATTATTACCGACTGGTTGCAACGCCTGATTGATCAAAGTGAAACTGCTCGACAGCTCGATTTTGCAGTGTTGCGTGAGGTGTATGGTCTGAGCGTTGATTTTACCCGTTTGCCTGCTTCGCATGCGCAACAGGCCTATGGCACGATCGGATGCTTATGGCGTGAAAGTGTCCATCAATATTTACGTGAAGGTGAAGATGCGATTCCACTGAATGGGGTAAGCCATATTCAAAAAGATGGTCAGGCCATGATTGCGCCGTGGTTGCAACACTACGGGGTTGAGCAATGGACACGTCAATTGTTGAAAGTGGTCATTACTCCATTGATTCATTTGCTGTTTGCCGAAGGGATTGCGACTGAATCGCATGGGCAGAATATTATTCTGGTGCATCAACAAGGTTGGCCAACCCGTATTTTGCTTAAAGATTTTCATGACGGCGTACGTTACAGTCCAGCACATCTGGCTCATCCAGAGCTGGCGCCTGAACTGGATCAGTTGCCGCCTGAACATGCCAAAACCAATAGCATGTCCTTTATCTTGACTGATGATCTGGATGGGATTCGAGACTTTAGCTGTGCCTGCCTGTTCTTTGTGGCATTGACTGATATTGCGATTTTCCTCAATCAGACTTATTCAGTTGCAGAACAGGATTTCTGGCAATGGGCTGCAGAAGTCATTCAAGATTATCAACAACAACATCCTGAACATCATCAGCGCTATCAAATTTTTGATGTTTTTGCGGAAAAGTTACGTATTGAGTCATTGACCAAACGCCGTTTGTTTGGTGATGGTCGTATTCAGATCAAGTTTGTTGATAACCCATTGGCGCCGTTTAAAGCGCAGGGGAAGTGAGATTATTTATGAATGCACTTCAACCTGTCTATCAACTGACGGACAGAACCATTTTACAAGACTTTGTCAATGCCTTACTGGTTGAGGCACTGATTCCTGAGTACTCTGTTGTAGATTATTCAACAGCACAGACCAAGCTGGATACATTCGGTTTTGACTTGAAACAGCAATTTAACAACACGCTTGAGCAGCAGTACTTTGTACTGTTGCCTGAACAACATTCACAATATGTTGTTATTTTTCCAGTACAGCAAGGCATTGCACAAGCGTGGTCTTTTGCGGCCGAGTCGGAAATTTTGCGAGTTGAAACAAGCAATCAGCAAACTCAAATCCACTCGATTGAATTATTTGAACTGTTTGAATGTCTGCAACAGATTGGGTTATTTCAACACTGTCAGGCCGACAAGCTTAAAATCTTTTCAGAGCAAATCCAGAAATGTTTGCAGCAATATCGTCTGCTACAACAGCATCAAGTCAATGCCCATGATCTGATTCATCAAAGCTCAGCACAGGTGTTCCGCATTTTAGAGCAATATGCGGGTTATCGGGATCGTCCTTATCATCCTTTATCCAAGTTAAAGGAAGGATTGAGTCAGCAAGAGTACCTGCAATATTGTCCTGAATTTGCTCAAGAACTGAATATTCATTGGGTTGCGGTGCATAAAGATAAAATGATGTTTGGTGCAGGTGTTGAGGATGTTTTTACGCAACAACCTAGCCAGATTTTCATTAATCGTGCTGAACGCTACCAACTGAAACAGGAAATGTTCCAGCGCGGATTGAGTGAAACGCATATCGCCATGCCTGTACATCCGTGGCAATTCCAGCATTTATTTCAGCAATTCTTCGCGGAAGATATCACGGCGGGAATTTGTCAGCCATTGAACTTTGTTTCAAAAGGCATGTATGCCAGTGCCTCGATGCGCAGTCTTTTGTCTGAGGAAATTCCACAAGAAAGCCTAAAATTGCCGATAGGCATTAAGGCGCTGGGTTCATTACGTTTTCTTCCGATCGTGAAAATGATCAATGGAGAAAAAAACCAGAAGTTGTTACGCCAAGCCCAGCACAAAGATCCGATTTTGCAGCAAAAATTATGGCTGTGTGAGGAAACACAATGGTGGTCTTACTTACCTGAAAAACAACAGGATCGAAGTGCGGACAATGAATGGCTGTTTGTAGAGAAGCCAACCCATCTGGCAGCCCAACGCCGCCATATTCCAGTTGAATTATTGCAGCAGCCTTATCAACTGATTCCGATGGCCAGTCTGGGACATACCATTTCAGGTCAACCTGCGGTTTTTGACTATATTTTACAGCTTCAACAGCTACAGAATGATGCTGCACAGGTTTTGGAGCAGTTTGCCAAATTATGTGCATGCTTTTTTGAGGTGAATTTACGTCTGTTCCGCTTGGGGCTGATGGGAGAAATTCATGGGCAAAATCTATGTCTGGTGCTTAAGAATGGTGAATTTGATGGCCTGATGTTTAGAGATCATGATTCATTGCGTATTTATCTACCATGGGTGCTGCAAAATGGTCTGGATGATCCAGATTATTTAAGCCCGCATGATTTCAGAAATACGCTTTATCATGATTCAGCCGAGGCTTTGCTGTTTTATATCCAGACGCTAGGAATTCAGGTTAATTTAGGTTGTATTGTCGAGACGCTGGCAAAGTATTACCAGATATCAGCAGATCAGCTGTGGCAAGTACTGGCTGAACAATTACAACACGTTCTGGAAAAACTGGACTTCCAGCCTGAGATTCAAACTCAGTTGCAGGCCTTACTGTTTGAGTCACCAAACTGGCCTTATAAACAGTTGATTCGACCTTTGCTAGAACAGGATACCCGTATTGGTAGCATGCCGTCAGGAATCGGGGAAACCCGAAATCCACTTTGGCATGTTTTAGCTCAATCTGTGTAAATTTCAATGAATATGTGTCGCCATTTTCAAGCACAGTTGGAAACTTCTTTTTCGGTGCTGCAACAGCATCTGAAACTGGAAATACATTGTTCCAACCAGCAGGCAATCACGCTGGCAGATCTATTCGATGACTCGATTTGTCGGCAGGTGCTACAGGATTTTGCGACACGTATTCATGCGAAGAATCAGAGATGTGCCACTTCACTTTTTATTAAATATTGGGCCACGCTGTGGATGCTGCCTTTTTTGTACTGTCAGGCGGCATCGCTTCCTTTTGTAAAATGGCAGCCTTCGATCTTTATCGTAGAGCTACCTGAAACATGGAACTGGGAAAGACGACTGCAACTAACTGATTCGGCAATGTATTCTTTTCAGGTGATGTCTCTACAAGAAATTGACGTCATATTGCTACAGTTCAATGATTTATTGCAGCAGATTGCCCGCGTTGGGCGCGTTTCTTATGCATTACTTTGGGAAAATGTCGCTGTGCGTGTGGTGCAGTTTTATCATGCTTTGGCTCAGCAAAATCTAAGCAAAGACATGCATACCCGACTCCAACAGCAACGACAGTTGCTAAAAGTAAAATCGGCAAAAAGTTTTAATTTGCAGGAAAACCCTTTTTTAAAGCTGTGGAATAACTGGCAGCCCGAATTCAATACCTATATGCGACAAAAGTGCTGCTTCTATTTTCAACTAGAGGAAGCAGGACAGGAGCTGTGTCGAAATTGCCCATTACAGCTAAAAAAATCAACAGAGATAAAATCATGAGTCAAGTTATCCAGCCAGAATTGCTGGTCGAAGCCTATAAAAAAATTGCAACCTCGACCATTGGTCATCTCTTGGATCTAGGGCATGTCCCACAGATTTTCCCCATGTCACCTGAGCAACAATTGGTCGGTTTGGTCAGAACTGTTCGTCTGCAATCAAAGAATGCCAGTCAGTTACGACAGGCGTTGCTGAGTTGCCAACCCAATGAAGTATTGCTCATCGATGCCAGATATGATCTGCAACGTGCATGTTGGGGAGAGCAGAGAAGTGTTGCCGCGATTCATTGTGGTTTGGCGGGAGTCGTGGTGCTAGGAGCTGTCACCGATCGACAGGCCTTACTTAAACTCAAATTGCCTATTTTTGCTCAGTCAGTCAGTTGTTTAACCACACGAAATGAAGGCGAAAGTCTCGTCGAAATGGATATTGGCATTGAATTGAACCAGTTTACCGTGCAATCAGGTGATCTGCTGATTGGTGATGCAGATGGTGTTTTTATCTTAAAATCAGAGACTGCTCATGACTATCTGGAACAGTTCCAGCAGCTCGAACAAGCAGAAAAATTGAAAAAAGACCATTTTTTTAAACAGCAGCGTCGAGATGAATACTATTTTTAATAAAAATCATTCTCATTAAAATTTAAATTTAGTATGATGGCCTGCCTTTTGGATATTTTTTGAGTGATATAAGGGCTCTGGAGAAAGAGAAAATGAAAGTCAATAATGAGTTTAGGGCAAAACAAGTACTGTTTAAAATGACGCCATGCTGCCTTGCGGTACTGGCAATGTTCGCTCAACATGTTTATGCGGAAGAAACTGTTTCAGTAAATGCGGCTGTAACGGCAGAGCCTACGCAGAAACCTGTTGCACAATTAGAGAAAATTGTGGTGACAGCGACGCGGACACCAAAGAATATTGCAGAAATTGCAGGGACTGTGCAGACCATTGACCGTAATCAAATTGCACAGCAAGCAACCGCGGGGCGTAAGGTTGCGGATGTTTTGGCGCAATTGGTTCCGTCATTGGCACCAAGCAGTGGAACGACCAGTAACTATGGCCAGACCATGCGTGGCCGAAATGTGCTGGTTATGATTGATGGGGTATCTCAAACGGGTTCGCGTGATGTATCACGTCAGCTCAATAGCATTAGCCCAAGCATGATTGAGCGTATTGAGATTATTTCTGGCGCAACCAGTATTTATGGTTCTGGTGCGACAGGTGGCATTATCAATATCATCACCAAACGTGCTGATACCTCAAAACCACTCAGCTTTGAAAGTAAAGTCGGTATCACATCTTCAGACACCTTCCGTGGGGACGGATTGGCTTATGAGGTTGGACAATCGGTTTCATTTAGTCAGGGAAATGTCGATGGTTTCCTTGGGGCGAACTTTACCAGTCGTGGTTCGCAGTTTGATGGAGACGGCGATCGTATTTCTCTAAGTCCTTGGCAAGGTAGTACCATGGACAGCGATACGATTGATGTCAATGGTCGTTTGAACTTCAATCTCACAGATCAACAAAGTCTGAGCTTTGGTGCGCAATACTATAAAGATAAACAAGATACAGATTACGGCCCAGATTATTCATATTTGCCGACTACAGCAACAAGTAATGATATGGGGACGCCAAGCTATAAAGCCATTAAAGGTTTGAAGCTGAGCAATCCATTATTTACTGAACGCTATGCAGTGAATTCGCAATACCAAAATCAAGATTTCTTAGGCCAGATATTGAATGTAGAAGCCTATTATCGTAATGAAAAATCAAGATTTTTCCCTTATGGTTTAACCACTAAATCAGTCAAAACTGTAAACCAGTCGCAATCTGAAATCGAAGTTGCAGGTTTACGTTCAACCATGCAATCTGACTTTAATATTGCAGACCGAGATCTGAAATTAACCTATGGTCTTGATTATGATTGGGAAAAAGACAAGCAATATATTGATATTCTCGCAACTGAATACCCTTATTTAGTCTACACTCCAACAGGCCAGCGTAAGGGCTATGGTCCAAATACTGAAATCCAAAATATTGGTGCTTTTGCTCAGGGTGATTATGCCATTAATGATCAGTTGAATATTCAGGCGGGTGTTCGTTATCAATATATCCAAGCGGATACTGATGCCTATATTCCGAGTCGTGAATCAACCATGGTTCCAGCGGGTTCAACTCATGATGATAAACCCCTGTTTAATTTAGGGGCTGTATATAAGCTGAATGATGCACAGCAAGTCTATGCGAACTTTTCACAAGGTTTCAGCTTCCCAGATGTGCAGCGCATGCTTCGTGATGTATCGACTTTTACGGTTTCAACCTCGAACTTGCAACCGATTACTGTAAACAGCTATGAATTGGGCTGGCGTTTAAATCAGGATGATGGTTTGAACCTTGGTTTAACAGGTTTCTATAATACTTCTGATAAAACTGTTCAGTTTAATAACCGAGCAGCTCAGATTGTAGATACCGACCAACGTGTCTATGGTGCGGAAGCAACGGCTAGTTATCCATTTATGGATCATTACAAGGTTGGTGGTACTTTAGGCTATACCCGTGGTCAATATAAAGACGCTGCAAACCAATGGCATGAGCTCAATTCACTTGCTGTCGCACCAGTAAAAGGTACTTTATTTGCTGAGTGGGAAAATGATGAAGGCTATGGTCTTCGCGTACAGATGCAGGCAATTAAAGGGACCAATAAAGCCTATAATGATGATCGTGACTTAGCTGCGCGTGCCAACGCTAGTCAGGATGCTGAATTTAAAGCGGCTGTGAAAGCAGATGCCAATACCGCTGCAAAAATTAAAGGCTATGCAACTATGGATGTGTTAGGGCATGTTCCAGCCTGGAAAGGTCGTGTAGACTTTGGTGTATATAATGTTTGGGGACTTCAATACGAGACAGTATTTGCCCAGCAAGCAGCTGTTTCAAACGGGAATCCATTATTGGCGATCCCTGCTGAAGGTCGTACCTATGGCTTAAGCTATACATTTAATTACTAAGCTTGACTGAAGAAATATCTGTGAAGATGCAGATATTTCTTCATTTTTATGCTGGATTTTACAGGCTAAGGCAATACGGATGAGCCCCTCAGAAAAACAAGAAACCTTTCAGTTAAGTTATCGCAGAGTATTTTTTATCTGTTTGGCTGCTTATTGTTATAGTTCCTGGCTCAGTCTGGTTTTGGCGGATTGGTTACCTTTTGCTAAAGCTGAAAATGTCTATTTCGCCGTCTTTCTGAGTTTCATCTTTTTCATTTTTTACGTGATATTGACCAGTGCAATTATGTCTAAACGCTGGTTCTGGATCATCCATGGCTTAGGTGTGTTATTACTGGCTGGCTACGGACTCATGCATAAGTGGGGGATGAGTTAAGATGAACTTTCGTCAAATTCAGGCCATTCTGCATAGCTGGTTTGGCATTATTGTCTTATGGATCATCTTCTTTATTTTCTTAACCGGATCGATTGCGTATTTTCGTACTGAAATTAATGTCTGGGCACAACCCGAGGCGATGAGCCAAATTCAAACTTTACCGACTGCCCAAACCTCAGCTCAAACAGCGTTTAATTATTTAAACCAGCACGCCGCAGATGCAAAAAGATGGCGTGTGACCGTTGCAAATGAGCGCATGCCAGTCAATTTGTTGCAATGGCAGGATCAGACAGGAAAACACCAACAATTACAGAATCCCATGACAGGGGAATTGCTCAATCCTGCACGACAGACTTTGGCAGGTGATTTCTTTTTTAAATTGCATTACACCCTCTATCCACTGCCTGCCAAGATTGGTAGTTTCATCGTTGCCATTGTTGCCCTGATCTTATTAATCAGTTTGATTACAGGCGTGATCACGCATAAAAAGATCATTAAAGAATTTTTTGTATTTCGTTCCTTTAAAGGTCAGCGTTCCTTGCTCGATCTGCATCATATAACGGGAGTGATTACATTTCCTTTTTATCTGGTGATGGCTTTTACAGGACTACTGATTCTATTTTATCTGGTGTTGCCGTGGGGACTATCCAAGCATTATGCCCAAGACGGCATACCCCAATTTTATAATGAGATGCAGTTTGTAGAGATGGCAAAACCGCAACCATCCTCATCTCAGAGCAACATGCAGCCATTGGAACGCTTTATTCAACAATTACCAGCGCAGTCACAAACAGGCGCAATACTTGATAAGTTTGAAGTACAGAAACCCAATACACCAGAGGCGATGATCACCTTTGACTATAATTATAAAAATATTATTACCTTAAATACCCCACAATATATTTTTGCTGCCAATACTGCCGAGCAGCTGGATCAACCTCGAAATTTAAGCGCAATTGCCCAGTTGGCTTCATCTTCTTATGGTATTCATCTGGGTTATTTTGCCTCTTACTGGATGCGTTTGATTTTGTCTGTTATGGGCATTATTGGATGTGTGATGCTGGCCGCAGGGGCATTGCTCTGGCAGAAAAAACGTATTAAAGCGCAACATCGTTTCAGCTATAAACTTGTACAGCATCTCAACTTTTTTACTTTTCTCGGGTTGCCTTTTGCTTGTACGAGTTATTTATTGGCAGGGCGTCTGTTACCTTCAGCATTCGAGCCAAGAAGTACTTATGAAGTTTCGGCTTTTTACCTCACTTGGTTATTAAGTTTACTGATCAGCTTGACACTAAATACGCGAGCGGCTGTATTGCTATTACTGGCAAGCACGGCTTTGATTCTATTCCTCATTCCATTGAGTAGTTTTGTTGTGGTGCCTGAGGCATCTTTGTGGCAGAGCATCATCCATTTACGCTGGTCGTTGGCTGGGGTGGATTTGGCACTGCTATCGATTGGAATGCTTTATCTCGGCGCAATTCATTTTTATCTGAATAAGTTCAAGCCTGCAGGAGCTTTAAAATGAATCTTGCAGCATTATTCTGGGCCTTCGCCGCATTTATACAAGCTTGCATGCTCAGCCAATATGGACAGAAACAACTACAATATACTTGGCTAAATGCTACTTGGAAAAAGCTTTTATCTTTTTCTGTCGTAATATTTTTAGCATTCTCTTTTGTGTTGAATTATCTGTATGAAGGCAGCTCAGTTGGTCCACTGAGCTGGTTATTTGTCATCTTGCCAGCGGCCTTCTTTTTACAAGTGCTTGGTTTTTACCTGTTTAGAAAATATTTTATACAGATCTGGTGGGGCGCAATGTTAGCAGCATTCATCTTTACTTTGGTTGGTGGATTAAATTCATAAGGCATTTGACGGCTATTTGCTGTTTAGTGATCTTCGCCAGATGCAGTTCATTAACAAAAAACAAGAAAAAGAACGCTTTTTGTCTTAATAAAATTGATTATCATTATCATCTAATATTAAAGGCAAGGAATATCTTAATGCTTACACTGTCACAAAAACTCCCTGATTATTTTGAGTATTATGAAGATGGGACACAATATTATGTCCGCCAAGTCCAATATCCTCAGGATATTCCTTTATTGCATCAATGGATGCATGAGCCACACGTAATTCCTCAATGGCAACTGAATAAGTCTGAACTTGAACTACAAGTTTATTTCGACAAAATGCTGGCCGATGACCATCAACGTTTAATGATTGTGGGTGTTGATGGCAAGGATGTGGGATATACCGAAATTTATGAAGGGAAACGTGATCGCTTAGGGCGTTATTACGACGGTGATGAGCACGATCTTGGCTGGCATTTGCTTTTTGGAGATAAATCCGTTTTTGGTAAAGGCTTTTTAAGACCGACCATCCGTTTATTGAGTTTTTATATTTTTGAGAATTCTGAAGCGAAAAAAATTGTAGGCGAACCAGACCATACCGTAAAACCTTATGCAGCCGTGGTGGCGGATCTGTGCTATGAGAGCCAGCGTTTAATTCCAATGCCCGAAAAAACGGCGATGTTGTATTACTGTTTTAGAGAAACATTTTACGACAAGTTTGGCGAATATTATGCTGCTTCACAGCAGCAATCTACCCAGCAGCAGTCTCAAGATTTAAGCCTGACTTAGACTGAATTTAAGATTTAGATTGAAGATAAGCCTCAACTTGTGTTGAGGTTTTTTTATATAGAAAGCATCATTTTAAAAATAAATAATATATTGATATGTAAAATTAAAAAAAGGTTTTTGATTAACAAAACAACATATTGTTATTTGCTTAATTTACGAATATCATAAACCGATTATGAATAAAGTAATTATGGATTGCAAAATTATATGTAAAGCAACATGGAGAAGGAATCACCATGAAAGAAGTTGCATTAAATGATTTAATCGACCAGCAGCGCGTTGGGCGTTATCAAAAATTTATTCTATTTACCTGCTTATTGCTGATGATCATGGATGGCTATGATATTCAGGCAATGGCTTATGCCGCGCCGATGATTATAGAAGCGTGGGGCGTCGAAAAAACCATGTTAGGCGTGGTGTTTAGCGCCAGTTTATTTGGATTGTTTGTTGGTTCATTTGTTTTAAGTTCGCTGTCAGATCGGTTTGGTCGTCGTCCAATCTTATTGATCTCAACCTTAATATTTTCTGTATTGATGTTATGGACACCGCATGTCGCTAATATTGAACAGCTCGCTGTTATACGTTTTATCACGGGCATTTTCTTAGGCGGTATCATGCCGAATGCCATGGCCTATAGCTCTGAAATTGTACCTAACAAATATCGTATTTTGACCATGATGGTGATTTCTTGTGGTTATACAGTCGGTGCCATGCTGGGGGGAGGAATTTCTGCATTACTTACGCCTATAGGCGGATGGCAGGCAATTTTTTATTTTGGTGGCATTATTCCTCTGATCATTTTCTTTATTATGCTGTTTAAACTACCAGAGTCATTGTATTTCTTAGGTGAACACAAAAAGAATGAGAAAACGATTCTATTCTGGCTGAAGAAATTTTATCCAGCATTGGAACTCAACACAGCAACTCAAATCATTGGCAATATCGGCCCTAAAATCAAAAAGTCACCATTGGAGTTATTTAAAAATAAGCGGGCTTTTTTTACCTACTCGATCTGGGTGATCAGTATCTTAAATATGATCAGTCTGTATTTTCTCGCCAACTGGTTACCGACCTTATCGAAAGAGTCCGGCCTTTCTTTGAATCAGGCATTGATGATTGGTTCAACGTTACAGTTGGGCGGTACGATTGGCAGTATCGTGATGGGTTTAAAAATTGACAAGATTGGTTTTTATAAGGTTTTAGTTCCAGTGTTTATAGTGGCTGCTGTTAGTGTTGCCCTGATTGGATATTCGGTCAGTCATATTGCCTTGTTATTTGTGGTTATCTTTATTGCGGGCTTTGCGATTGTTGGTGGGCAACCTGCTATTAATGCGCTCTCTGCAAGTTATTATCCAGTTTCATTGCGTACAACGGGTGTGGGCTGGAGTATTGGGATTGCCCGTTTAGGTTCAGTGATCGGGCCATTATTCGGTGGATATCTGGCTAAATCTTTGGTCATTACCCATTTATTTGTGATTGCAGCCATTCCATCTCTATGTGTGATTTTCATGTTGTTGGTGCAGGCCAAATATAGAGTAGATCTTTGAATTTCAAGGCCGCGTTCTGCGGCTTTTTTTTGCTATTTCATTCTATTACCGAAATGGGTACTCGATTTGATATCCATAAATAGTTAAAAATATTCTATTTTTCCACTTTATTTGTCTATTTCCTATTTAATTATAAGTCGGGTTTATTCTATATCATCAAAGTTGCTGATTAAAAATCAATCATTGTTTTGTTGGGGATGCAAGTAATCTTTACAAATTTAGTCAACTATAAGCTGAAAAAAATAACTTAAGGTTATTTTTTAATCAAATTTATTTCATTTATTTACAGTCTAAATTTTGTCATGATTTTTTAGTTAATCTAATAAGCGCAATAACAAAACAAAGGAGTAAAGATGCTGATTTTTCATGATTATCCTGTTCAGGGAGCGCTTTTTGATATGGATGGCACAATGTTTGATACTGAGCGGTTACGCTTTCAAACATTAAAACAGGCGTCCCAAGAACTCATTGGACAGGAATTTTCAGATGAATATTTAATGCAGTGTCTTGGACTCAGTGCAAAAACTGCTGAACAGCTTGCCCAAACTTTTTATGGTGAAGATGTTCCTTATCAAGCAATCCGAAGACGTGCTGATGAACTTGAACTAGAATCAGTTCGTCATAATGGTGTTCCGATCAAAAAGGGCCTGATTCAGGTACTGGAACGTTTACGCAAGTCTGGTTTAAGAATGGCTGTCGCGACATCAAGTCGTCGGGCAATTGCCGAAGAATACCTGATCAATGCCAATGTCTATAAATTTTTTGATCTTCTGGTGTGTGGTGACGAAGTCGAAAAAGGTAAACCACATCCTGAAATTTTTATTAAAGCTGCGCAGAAATTAAATTTGCAGCCTCAACAATGTTTGATGTTTGAAGATTCTGAAAACGGGATCTGCTCAGCCTGCGATGCGGGCGGGATCACCATTTTATTTAAAGATATAAAAGAACCCAATGACAGTATGCTTGCCAAAGCAAATTTCTATTATCAGGATATGTATGAGTGCTTGAATGCACTGGATCAATATATTCCTGAAATGGGAATGCCGCAGTTACAAGAACCATTTCCGCAAAGTATCAACCAACTGACCGTCGGGATTCATGGTTTTGGCGCCATCGGTGGTGGTTATATCGCACAGGTATTGTCACATTGGGATGGTTTTACCAGACCCAAACGTATTCTCGCTTCAACCAGAAATCGCTTGTACTTGGAATCAGTCAATAGTTTTGGCAGCTACAGTATCCGTTATGGACAATCCTCGTATGATGAGCGGATTGAGAATCTGACTGTAATCGATGCAGACAATGAACAGCAGATGCTCGAGATGTATATGCATTCAAGTCTGATTGCGCTGTGTTTGCCTGAACAGGCTATTGCATCGGAAGCGAAAACAATTGCAAGAGGACTATTGGCGCGTTTTATGTCGCAAGATACGGAAGAGCATGAGCCGATTACCTTCTTGATTATCCTGAATAAAGTCTGTGCAAAATATCTGGTACTGAAAAATATCCGTGAAGCCTTGCTCGAGATCACCGATGAGGATATTGCGGAGCATATTCTAAGTGAACACTATTTTTGCGATACCGTCGTTAACCGAATGGTGGCAAAGCTGACCGATCAAGCCTTATATCGCCAGTTGAATATCAAACACCGCTTATTCAAACAATATCAATCCGATCTGAATGATGAGGCCATCGAGTTGTCAGATGAAACCGCGTTGACCGAGAAACAAGAACAGCAGATCACCAACTGTTTGGCGGATATGCGTGGTCAATTTCAGGCGGGTCAGTTTTTGCAGAATATGGATTTGATCCTGTTCCATAGCGAAACAGATATGCCGATTTATGTGGAAAATCGTAGCCCGATCCTCAATAAAATGCGCCAAATGATTCTGGTTGAGCAGATTTCTGATATTCAGATCATTAAAAATCGTTTGTGGAATGGCTGCCATGCCATGACGGCCTGGTATGCCAGTATGCATGGCCATGACATGATCGGGATTGCGTTAGCGGATGCCAAGATCAAGAAATATGTGGAGCAGGTGGTTGAGGAAGTAAAACTAGGTTTAGCGAATATTGTACCGAATCAGGCCAAAGAGCTAGATCGAATGGCGGAGAGTTTTCTACATTCTTGCCGCTCTGCTTATAAAGATACGTGTGAACGGGTGGCTCGCGATCCGCTGAGAAAACTAGGCTTCAATGAGCGCGTATTTGGCAGTCTGGAAAATCATATTCAGCAGCAATTGCCTTATCAAAAGATCCTGCAAGGAGCGATTTATGGCTATGTCTATACATTAAGACAGCTTGAAATTGAGGAGCTGGAGATTGTTCAGCATATCCGTAAGAACGTGGAAATGATGGATCTCACTTCAACTCAAAAGAAAGCTTTATTGGATATGCTTTATCAGGGCATCCAGTCGGAAATGCATGGGGAAACCTTCACTTACCATTTCGATGGACTTAAAGCCCCATCTGAAGTGGTGTAGATATTTAGCAGTATACATTGCCTTGAATAACACAGCTTTAAATCGATAAAGTTGTGTTATCTCTGATATAGATTTTAGGCATTGAATAATGCGCTGGATACGCCGAGTTTGTGGCATAGTTCTGATTTGAGGTCAGTATCGTATCAGCTTATATCTAGAAGGTTTTAGTGTTGACTAAACTACAATTTAATAATGCTATGTGCTCATATCATTTGATATTTCCTAATTTTATTTTCGAAAGATTGACAAGGCTGAGAGATAAACAATTATTTTAATTCAGTCTATGCTTATGTTTTAATGGCATATTCCATATTTTGTTGAATCTATATTTTGTGTTATTGAAACCATCAACCCAACTGTGTCCGACCGTCGTTCGAGACTATTCTGAGTGGCATCGTGGCCGTTCAGACTATGGGTTATGGTATCTTGAAATTGATCAGCCTGAACTAATTGAATATTTAGACCAGATTCGGGCAAATTTCTCAGATTTACTGATTCCTGCCAATCAACGTCAATATCACATTACCTTATTTGTATGTGGGTTTCTGACATCCGCAGAGAAGCAATACAATGATGATTTTCAGATTCAACAATTACAACAACAGATGAAGCAACTGCAAAATCTGGAGCTATCTTCGTTCGAGTTAGAGATTGCCCAACTGGATAGCTTTAGCAGTGCCTTATTTTTGCAAGTGAAAGATACGGATCAAATTCTGGAAAAAATTCGTCGGCAACTGGCTTCAGTGTCAGATGAAATTGCTGCGCTTGAGTATTGTCCGCATATTACTTTAGGTCTGTATCGCGAAGCATGGCAGAGTGATCAGGTGCTAGAGCGAATTCAGCAATTGCCCGTTAAAAAGTGGAAAGTTCAAGTGAAGCAACTCACTTTCGGCTATTATAAGGCACAGATTTTACAAGGATTACTGTATCCTTATCAGCAAATTGAATTGGGTTAGATATGTTGCAACTGATTTTAGGCGGCGCACGTTCTGGGAAAAGTCGTTTGGCAGAACAAATCGCCAAGGATTCTGGCTTGTCGGTTGTATATATTGCCACAGCGCAGGCGCTGGATGACGAAATGCAGCAGCGTATTGAGCATCATCGGCAGCAACGTCCTGAACATTGGCAAGTGTGTGAAGAACCAATTTATCTGGCTGATCGACTGTTGCAATGTGACCAACCCAATCAACTGATTCTGGTGGATTGCCTGACTTTATGGTTGACCAATTTATTATTGGCTGAAGATACGACATTACAACAGCAACAAACCGAAAAATTCTTGGCAGTCTTAGCTCAACTGCAAGCTCAGATCATTCTGGTCAGTAACGAAACTGGGCTTGGTGTGGTTCCAATGGGAGAAATCAGCCGCCGTTTTGTGGATGAAGCGGGGCGTTTGCATCAGGCACTGGGTCAACTCGCCCATAAGGTCACGTTTTGTGTCGCAGGCCTTCCAATGATTTTAAAAGATGAGAAATAATATGACTGAACATGAGCAATGGTTTTTAGCGGCGATTCAACAACCTGATCTGGATGCAAAACAGCAAGCTGAACAACGTCAGCTTCAACTGACCAAGCCTACAGGAGCGTTAGGTGATCTGGAACGAATCGCAATTGATCTGGCTGCTTTGCAAGGAACAGTTCACCCTCAGATTCAGCAACCCTGGATCACGATTTTTGCGGGTGATCACGGCGTAGTTGCTGAAAATATCTCGGCTTACCCGCAAGCCGTGACCCGCCAAATGCTACAAAACTTTGCGACTGGTGGTGCAGCGATTAGCGTCATTGCCAAACATCATCAAGCACATTTACAAGTCATTGATTGTGGTACGGTCGGTGATGCTTATGAATATGCAGGTGTGGAGCGTCATTGTATTCGTGCAGGCACCGCCAATTTTGTTGAACAAGCTGCAATGACAGAGCAGGAATGTTTAGCGGCTTTACAGTTGGGTAAGGCCAGCGTGGAGCGCGCCAAAGCACAAGCTGCAGATATTTTTATTGCAGGTGAGATGGGAATTGGCAATACCTGTTCTGCTTCAGCCTTGGCCGGTTTATTGTTAAATGAAGATGCTGCACAACTCACAGGTGTTGGAACTGGCATTACCAATCAGCAACTACAACATAAAATCAATGTGATTGATCAAGCGATAAAGCTTCACCAAACAGAAGTTAAAAATGATGCCTTAAACACTCTGTCAGCGGTCGGCGGTCTGGAAATTGCCGCGATGACAGGTGCCTATATCCGTTGTGCGCAAATTGGCTTACCAGTCGTGGTGGATGGTTTTATCAGTTCGGTTGCTGCTTTATGCGCAGTCCGTATTCAACCCCAGAGTCGGGCATGGATGCTATTCGGACACCAGTCAGCTGAGTACGGGCATCAACGTGTTTTACAAGAACTGAATGCGCAGCCTATTTTGAAAATGAACTTGCGTTTGGGGGAAGGCAGTGGTGCTGGTGCTGCATTATCCATGATCCAGCTTGCTTGTGTTTTACATAATCAAATGGCGACTTTTGCCGAAGCAGCCGTGACAGGTGACAAAGTTGCACCTTGATTTACTGCGCCATGGTGAAACGACATTCAGTCATACATTGCGTGGTCATCTGGATGATGAGCTGACAGAACAGGGTTGGTTGCAGATGCAATCGACCATTCAGCAAGCTCTGAATTCGCAGATGCATTGGGATGTGATTATCAGTTCACCTTTACAGCGTTGCCAAAAGTTTGCGGTTGCATTGGCCCAGCAATTAGAAAAACCACTTTTGCTTCATACTGAAATGAAGGAAATGTTCTTTGGTGATTGGGAAGGTGTTTCAACCCAAACCATTTATGAAACAGAGCCTGAGTTATTGGCAAATTTCTGGCAATTTCCCACGCAATATCATGCACCGAATGGGGAAAGCTTTGCCCAGTTCCAGCAGCGAGTCATGCATGGGGTGAATCATATTTATAACGAAATGCAGCAGAATCATTGGCATAGGGCCTTGGTTGTGACACATGGCGGGGTAATTAAATTATTGACCTGCCTAGCACGTCAACAGGCGCTAGATGATTTATTAAAAATGCCAGCCGAGCTTGGAAAGCTATACTCACTCAAATTGATCCATCGCGACAATGAGATTCATTTTGTAGAAAATAAATAAATGGGAAAATGACCTTGTCGATTATTCTATAACTGAGTAAAAAGCTGTAATCGAACTGTCATTGCCACTGCCTATGATACAGGTCAATTTCTTGACCTATAATCAAATCTTTCATGAATATATTATTTAAAAGCAGTGTGTTATGCGCAAGCATTTTATTGACAGCTTGTAATAACGATGATCATCAACAAAATCAGTCATCACCTGAAACCACTCCACAATCAAAATATTATCAAACCAAAACACCGTATCAACCGCAGCAAGATCTGAAAAAATACGAAGCTATTCCACAAGGTTTTCAACCCGTCTTTACCGAGCTTGTTGCACGTCATGGCTCTAGAGGTTTGTCGAGTATCAAATATGATTTGGCACTTTATAACTTGTGGAAACAGGCCAAAGCAGAAAATGCCTTAACGCCGTTAGGGGAGCAACTTGGGGCTGATCTGGAAAGTATGATGAAGGCCAATATTCTGCTGGGCTATGGCGTGGAAGGGATTCGACAGTTCGGATATGGCAATGAAAGCATGCAAGGTATACAGGAGCATCGAGGTATTGCAGATCGTCTATTACAGCGCTTACCAGATCTGTTTAAAACCGCTTCGACACAGCCTGCCTCAATTTTAGTGCAAAGTTCAGGTGTTGATCGTGCTGTGGATAGTGCGAAATTCTTTACGGCTGAGCTGATTCAGCAGCAACCTCAACTTAAAAACCAGATTACGCCAGTGTCATATACCAGTCTGGCCAGCAGCAGTGTGCCATCAGTTGAAGATGGAGGTGTAGATCGTTTTAAACTGTATTTTCACAGCTTGAATAAAGACAGTGATTTAACTGAACCCTTATCCGCTCAGCAACAGGCAATCTATGATGCAAGTCAGGCTTATCAACAGTTTGAGGAAGATGATGCTGATTTGGCAAATAAACTAAGTGAACTTGCCCAAAATAGCAAAGCTGAACAGATAGCCATGAATGTGCTTACTCCTATTTTCAAATCAGAATTTATTCAAAAATTAGGTTCAGCAGGATATCGCTTTAACAATACGGGTTCCTATACGGTGACAGCGCCAAATGGCGAAAGCATTACTGAAAAAGGTAAAGGCAAAAATACCATTGCCAGTGCTGTGGATGCCGCTGCCTATGTGTATGAGCTGTATTCAATTGCAGGCGGCATGCAAACAGAGCTAAAAAATATTGATTTTGATAAATATATGCCACTAGAAGCTGCAAAATTTTATGCTGAATTTAACGATGCCAATGATTTTTATAGCAAAGGGCCAAGCTTTACTGAATCGAAGAATGTTACTAGTGCAATTGCCCAAGGCTTAAAACAGGATTTATTTAAACAGGTCGATGCGATAGTTGATAAGCAGCAAACGCATCGTGCGGTATTACGTTTTGCACATGCCGAAATCATCATTCCTTTGGCAACCAGTCTGGAATTGCATGACATGATGCAGCCGCTGCCTTTACGTCAAACTTATAATTATACCCATAGTAAATGGCGTGGTGAGTTTGTGTCGCCGATGGCTGCAAACCTACAGTGGGATATTTACCAGAATACACAAGGAACAACTTTGGTGAAGATGTTCTATAACGAAAAAGAGACCTTGTTTAAGCCAAACTGTAACTATGCGCGTTATAGCACTAACAGCTTCTATTATGACTATTTGAAGCTGAAACAATGTTATCAAATTCAATAAGCTGACTTATTTTATATTTTCATTTGGGAATAGCTTGCTATTCCCAATTTTATTTCTTCATAATCATTTCATGATAAATCTTTTGAATTGAGCTGTTTCGCATGACACCTTTCTGGATTGCCTTGCAATTTTTGACGGTTTTGCCAATTGAACTAAAAAACATGCCAAGTGCAAAGCAAAATGGTCAGGCCTTGCTGTTTTATCCTGTGGTTGGTTTATTGATTGGACTGATGTTATTTGCGTTCGCGCTTATATTGGCAAAACTTCCTATTGTGTTCAGTGCAGCGCTCATTCTGGTGCTATGGATCTGGCTGACTGGTGGCCTACATCTTGATGGACTCGCGGATACCGCAGATGCATGGGTGGGTGGCTTTGGTGATCCAGAACGAACCCTGAAAATCATTAAAGATCCAGCGTGTGGCCCGATCGGGGTATTAAGCCTGATTGCGGTATGTCTGCTTAAATTTGTCGCACTCTATGTGTTGCTTGAACAAAAGCTTGAAGCATTTCTTATTGTATTGCCCATGCTTGGACGTAGTGTGCCGCTATTTTTATTCCTCACGACACGCTATGTACGTGCGCAGGGACTGGCAAGTTCAATGCTTGAGAATATACCACGACTAGCAATATGGATGGTTTTTGTCATTACAATAGCATTGCTTTGTGCATTCAAATGGACAGGTTTAGTCAGCTTGTTCAGTTTTTTGATCATTATTTTTTATTTACGTGGGCTTTTTATCAAGCGTATTGGCGGGATTACGGGTGATACGGTGGGTGCTGCAATTGAACTGAGTGAGACGGGTTTGATGCTGAGCTTTGTGATTGCCTCATTTTATATTTAAGCCTTAAGATATGGCCTCAGTTGAAGCCATATCTTTTATTCAGTCGCTTTTATTTTCCAAAATGATAGCGCAAACCTAATAAATAAGTCCGCGGCGCAGCTGGTGTATAGCTTGCCTGATTATTGCTAAAAGATGTACTTTCAGCGTAATGCACATCGGTGGCATTGATGACTTGACCAAACACTTCATAAGCATTTTTACGATAGTTAGCACGTAAGTTCAGTAAGGTGTGTCCATCATATTTTTCTGTATTGGCATCATTGATCCAGTAAGATCCGACATAGACACCTTCTACAGCAAGTAATAATTCAGGAACCGGTTTGATCTGATATTCAACTGTGCCAAAGCTTTTGGGTGCGCTTGGCATGGTATTGCCGCTGTAATCGAGTGAACTTGAGGGTTGAAACGCTTTATATTCGTGTTTTGCAAAGCTACCTGAAACTTTTAAACGCTGATCATAAAGTGCATTGATCTTCCATGTGCCGCCAATTTCTATCCCTTGATGCAGGGTTTTACCAGCATTGCGTGGTTCGCGGGTATTATCTGGCTTGGTGTAATTTATGACTTCATCTTTGCCTTGTAAACGGTATAAGGTAATTTCCCCATCGACACGGTCATCCAGCAGTTTGAAGCGTAAACCGGCATCAATATTATCAAACGTCGCTTCTTTCAGATTTGGCGTGACCAGATTTGCGCCGTACAGGCTGCTTACTTCTGGCGGAACAAAGCCTTGCGACCAGTTACTGTAAATGTCCATAGCAGGCGTGATATTCCAGACAAAACCGACTTGTGGGCTGGCTTTATGGAAATTACGTTTTTCATCAGGTGCACCTGTTACTTTTGATGGGGTTAATTTATTGCTGTAGTCATAACTGATCCAGTCATAACGAGCACCACCGACCAGATTTAAGGTCGGAATAACCTGCCAGTTTGCTTGTGCATAGAGGGCCTGATTATTGACGTCAACATTAAAATCGCGTAGCAACTGGCGTTGTTTATAACCCGTATAAATCAGGCTGTCAGGATCACGGAAAACCTCGATATCATTGGTTTTGGCTTGATTCGGTGAGTAATCTGCCATTGCTCCAACAATCAGTTTGACCTGATCCAATGTGGCTGAATGCTGCATATTTAAGCCATAAGACTGAAATGCGTTATATGTGGTCTGTCCACTATATGTGCCAGTCGGTTTACCATTTTTGACATCGGTACGGATGCTATAACTTGGATTTTGTTCCGTGGTATTGTCACGATAATACACGGTGAACTGGCTTTGTTGCTGATCATTCCATTGGTGATTCAGCTGTGAAGAAATACGAGTGGCCTCAACCTCACGATCAGTAAAGGTCTGATAGCTATATCCAGGACGTTTACGGTAATCTTCCAGACTTAAATTGCCTGTCATATCTGCTTTGAGGTGGTTGTAGCTCACAATATTTTTGATTTGGGTTGCATCAGAAATACGCCAGTCATGCCTTAAGGTGATACTTTGCTTGTTACTTTCGGCATGGTCTTGCCAGCTGTCACCACGATCATTGGCATAGGCAGATAATCGCAAACCCTGTTCACCATACTCGGTTGCGAAGGTATTAGAAGCATCAATATCCAGACGGCGATAACCTTCTGAACTTGCGCTGATTCCTATATTTGCTGTCGGTGTTGCACTCGGTGCTTTGGTCAGGAAGTTGATGGTTCCACCAATGGCATTGCTTCCGTACAAGCTGCTGGCTGGACCACGCAAGATCTCGATACTGTCAATCCCCGCAAGGTTTACTTCATACAAGGCATTGTGGTTAAACACGCCCACAGGTCGAATTGAAATACCATCTTCAAGATATTGATAAACTGCCGCTGTGGTCATGGGCTGACGAATCGACATCATATGCTGTTCATTGCCCAGATCATTCATCAAAACACCAGGGCTTTGATTGATCAGTTGACCGATGAATGTTGCATGTTTATCTTCGATATCCTGACTGCCGATTTTACTGATCGCGGCAGGGGTATTATTAATCGATTCACCTTCACGACTGGCGGTAACCACAATGGTTGCCAGTGTTTGAGTTGAATCAGTTATTGGGGTTTCAGCAAAAGCAACGGAGTTATAGCTGACAGAAAGGCAAGCAGCCGCTAATACAGACAAACGGAATTGAGTATTCATTTTGAACTCTATAAAAAGCAATACATAAGGACGCGCCGTAGTTGTAACTGGGCACGAAGTAAAATTTGCGATTTATAAAGTGAGTGGCGGGGCTTGTTTAGTTGGGAAAATATAAAAGATGCGGGGTATATGCAGATCTTCTGTCCACGAATAACAGAGGCAGCGTACACGACTAAACCAAGCCAGTAGAAAGATAAAAATAAATGCAATCAACGGGATGAGAACAGCAGCATCAAGGCCATGTGTACACAAAGGGCAATGTTTCATGATCTGGCTGGCAAGCGCAAAAACTTCCTGTGCATGATCACTAAGATGTGCATGTTTAGAACTTTGCAGTTGTTGGGTATGATGCATGTCATGCATTGCATGTGAGTGATGGCCTGCGTGAGTCTGAGTCATCAATGATGCATTTTGAATCACTGTCACCTGACAATGACTTGGCATTGCATAAAGTGCAGGTACGATACCTGTATGGACCATCGTTGGTAAGAAGATATGCCAGAGTAAACACAGCAAAGTCACCGCGCCAAGAGAGGCACGCCACTTAAGCAAATGTTGACGAAAACTGGACTTCATATCAGCGATACGTCGTAGGGGAAATGTGGCAGCAGTATAATGAAAAAAAGAGGCTTATTCAAAAGATATCAGTGTAATTCAAAACAAAAAACAGGCCCATAAGAGCCTGTTTTACATCTATTTAAAGATTAACGATTTGGTAATACGTCTTTTAACGCTTCATGCATTTCTAGCAATGCTTTTTCAGTTGTTTCCCAGTCAATACAGCCATCAGTCACTGACTTGCCGTATTCAAGATCACACAGATTTTCTGGAATATCTTGACGACCACCTTTTAAGTGACTTTCCACCATGATCCCAACGATTGATTTGTTGCCATCAAGGATTTGTTCTGTGATATTTTTCAAAACCAAAGGCTGTAAGTACGGATCTTTGTTTGAGTTGGCATGGCTGGTATCAATCATGATCTTGTTGCTGACTTTCGCTTTTGCTAGAGCAGCTTCTGCTTCTGCAACAGATGTTGCATCATAGTTTGGCTTGCCATTACCACCACGTAATACTACGTGTGCATATGGGTTACCTTTGGTATTGATAATCGCAACCTGACCATTTTCATTCAGGCCTAAGAAGCTGTGACCATGTTTAACCGATTGCATCGCATTGGTTGCAACGGTTAAGCCGCCATCAGTACCATTTTTGAAGCCAACAGGTGATGAAAGACCAGAAGACATTTCACGGTGAGTCTGACTTTCAGTGGTACGTGCGCCAATCGCAGACCATGAAATTAAATCTTGATAATATTGCGGTGAGTTTGGATCAAGTGCTTCAGTCGCACAAGGTAATCCTTTTTCATTCAAATCAATCAATAAGCCACGACCAATGTGCAAGCCTTTTTCAATATTGAATGAGTCATTCATGTCTGGATCGTTGATCAAACCTTTCCAGCCCACCGTGGTACGCGGTTTTTCAAAATAAACACGCATTACTAGATATAAAGTATCTTTTACTTTTTCGCTCAGGACTTTTAGGCGATCAGCATATTCATGTGCAGCTTTAGGATCGTGGATTGAGCACGGACCAATCACGACAAACAAACGTTTGTCATTGCCATCTAAAATATTACGTACAGTAGCACGTCCTTGTAACACAGTTTGAGACGCAGCCTCAGATAATGGAAGATCAGCTTTCAATTCTGCTGGTGTAATCAGCGTTTGAATGCTTTTAATGTTTACATCATCGATATCGGGCTGAGAAACTGGATTTGACTGTAGAGTATTCATTGCTGTCACAAATTCAATCGAAAAAAGAGGTTATTTTGTCTGCGAATATAGCATGAAATGCCGACTGATTAACTAGCAATAACGATAATTTATGCAGAAAGCAGCGGCATTTGTTGGCTTAAACAATTGTTGTTGAATGACTTGTCTGCTGTACAACGACAGCCTGATGAGTCTCAACTGGCTTCGGTTTGGCTTTCACAGGGTTCACAATAAAGTTCACGCCCAAAGCAAATAAGGTAATCCCTAAAATTTTACGAATCAGTCTTTCTGGCATACGTGAGCTGATTAAAGTCCCGACAATAATCGCAGGGATAGAACCAACCAATAACCACATCAACAGACTAAAGTCGACGTTACCTGAAGACATATGACTAAGGCCTGCAACTGCTGTAAGTAAAACGGCATGCACCACGTCTGAACCAATAATACGGATCATCGGCAAGTTAGGAAACATTAGAACTAAAGCCATGATACCAAAGGCACCAGCACCCACTGACGAAAGGGTAACAAAGATACCTAATACGATTCCCATGATGACAATGTAATGACGTTTGTGTTGCAAAGCATGTTGTTCGCTTTCCATATTCGCTTGTTCACGGTTACGGAAACGGTCAAAGAATTTTTCAATCTGTGCACGAAAGACAATTGAAATACCCGTCAAGGTCAACATAAAGCCTAAAACCATAGTCAGCACAGCTTTATAATGCGTGGATTGACTTAGGTAATGTTCGAGTGCCCAAGAGGTCGCAAATGATGCTGGAATACTGCCTAATGCTAGCCAGAGTACGATCGGCCAGACAATATTGAGTTTTTTAGCATGGACAATAGAGCCGCAAAATTTAGAGATTGAGGCATATAACAAGTCTGTACCAATCGCGATATGAGGTTCGATTTTAAATAGACTGATCAGGATTGGGGTCATTAAAGAACCACCGCCGACGCCTGTGATACCAACACAGAAGCCAACCAATACCCCAGCCATAATAAATTCAATAGGACCAAACATCGACAATATGCCTAAATATGCAAAAATCAGCATATCTTATGCTTTTTTTAGATAACTCGTTGTGATGAATAGTGATTTACTTATGCAAAAAAACGCTAAAGAAAAAGATAGGTTCTCTTAGAATTTATTTTTGGATTAAGAGATAAAGGTGCAATGACAGCATGAAAACACCAAAAGCTTTATTCAGATAAAGCAGGCTGGAATGTGTTTGGATTCTGTCAGAAAAGGAATAATAATTTTTATAAATAAAATATATCAATGAGTTATGGTTTTTTAGACAACTTTTTACAAGTGGGGCTAAAAAGTTGCCTGACGGATTCATTTTATTTTTTAACAGGTTTAAGCTCATTAACCCAGAGTACCAATAAGAAAGTCACGGGCGTTGCGAAAATCCACCAGCTTATGAACCCAATCGAGCTGCCATATTCTAAACAAAGCAGGCTACCTGCAAGCAAAAAGCATAGATAAGCCAGTACCTTGAGCTGTATTTGATAGTGAATGACAAACTGTTGTTTTGTTTTACTCATCTGCTTAGAACTACATTTATAGAGCAGCAGCATCCCAACAAGTATCAATACGAGACTCAAAAGAATCATGCTTTCACCTCATTTTTGGCTAACTTCGCTTTAATTTTTTGAGCGGATTTTTCCTGAATCGGTTGGATATTTCTAAAAATAAATACAGCAAACAAAGCACAGGCCATTAGGAATAAATCAATTCGTAAGAATAGCCAATAACTTTGCAGATCTGTGATGAACTGATGATTGATGAGATAGAGCAAATTATAGAGAGGGAGAATCAAAGCCACTAATCCAAAAATTAGTACCTGTGATTTCCATAAATATTGCTTTTTCGTCAATAAGGCGATGATAAAACTTAAACCCCAAACGCTGAAAAAGGTATAGATTTCATAATTGGGTGTGGTTTCGGTCACATGTACAAATCGATTGGCAAATAAATAGCTGAGCATTGCAGTGGGCAGACCAACAAATGCAGCGACATTCAAACGATCAACCAGATAGTAACCGAAATGAAATTGATCAGATTTGTTTTGGATCTGACGTTTTAAGCTCCACAGCAATAGGCCTGAAGCAATCATTAAACAACCCAAAATACCTGAACAAAAGAATGCGAAGCGCAATACAGGTTGGGCGAAGGTCGCCATATGTAAGCCATAAACACCCGAATGTAAGGTTGCGACAGAACTATTATTACGGGTATTGCCGAGAATTTTGCCTGTGCCATCAAAGGTGATTTGTGCCTGATTTAAGGTGATTGATCGATCTTCTAATTGCTTAAAGGTAATTACTGCTTGATCAGTATTCGGATTTTTGACTTCAATTGATGCCAGTGCTTGTTCGCCCCATTGTTGCTTTACTTTTTCCAGCAGGGTGCTGATCGGTAGCATCTCAGCTTTATGAGGCTCGGTTTGATTTGTGGCACTCTTTTCAGTCGTTCTAATTTCAGTGAAAAACTGATAAGGATTCTCTGGATAAAGTTTTTGCATTCCCCATGGTAAATAGAGATAGAAGAAAATCGCTAAGCCTGTAAAGGTGATGGTCAGGAAAAAGGGAAGTGCGAGTACCGAAGAAACATTATGAAAATCCAGCCAGGAACGCTGCGATTTAAAGGTTCTCAGAGTAAAGAAATCGGTAAAAATCTTTTTATGGGTAATGATGCCTGAGACTAAGGCCACCAACATAATGAAAGCGGCAAGGCAGGCAATCAAACGCCCGATCATGATCGGGAATCCATACAACTGAAAATGGAAGTTATAAAAGAATTCTCCACCTTGAGTTGCCGACAATTTTAATTCCTGACCAGTATTGGCATCCAGACTACGACTTTCATAACTGCCGCTGGCTTGTTGCCAATACATTTTATTGACGGGTTCTTCGTGATTTGCCACTTTGAGATACCATGACTTGGCATCGCCGGCATGCTTTTGTAGATAATCGGCAGCAGTTGTGATGGCTGTATCCTGATTCACTTGAACCTGAGCCAGTTGCGGTTGCATCCACAAATTAATCTGATGTCGATAATATGAACTTGTTCCCATTAAGAAAATAGCAAACAAAAGCCAGCCAAAAATCAGACCGGTCCATGCATGTAACCATGCCATTGATTGGCGAACACCTTTATTTTGCATTTTTAATTTAAACCTACAGATATGCCAAACAATACGCCTGTTAAGCCCAGACTGATCAACGTGAGTTTCAATAATGAATGTGAGCAGAAACTAATAATGATGAAAATGAGATAAAAGAGAATCGCGATAAAAGCCGCCAGATAAATCGCCTCTGCTTTATCGAGTACATGGACAAATAATGAGGTCAGGCTAAGGCTTAAATAGATCATACAGAGGTAGCCCAGTACAAAGGTCAACGCAAAGCGATAGAAAATACTCAGTCGATAGACAAAGGTAAGCGAGGTTGATTTAGCCATAACGGGTCTTGATACGGAGGAAGGGAGAAATAAATCACATATGGGAATGATTCTTGTTAATATTAGCTATTCCTGCAATCTCAATCAATTGTCATTTCATCGTAAATCTAGATAGGTTTTCTGGAAAACAATGACATCTTAGATGAGAAATGATGTTCACCAATCGTGAACAAATTGCCAGATCATGTTTGATTCAGTGTAAAATCATTTTGTTAGAATCATTTAAATCTTTCTGTGGGGCGTGGGTCTTGTCAAAGCAAAAACTAAGAATTGGCATCGTGGTGGGAGAAGTTTCTGGAGATACGCTAGGGGTGAAACTCATGCGCAGTTTTCGTGAACAAGGCATCGATGTCGAATTTGAAGGTATTGGTGGGCCACAAATGATTGCGGAAGGTTTCCATAGCTATTATCCAATGGAAATCTTATCCGTCATGGGAATCGTGGAAGTTTTAAAAGACCTGAAAAAGTTATTTGCTGTCCGTGATGGTTTAGTTGAGCGCTGGACCGAGCATCCAGTGGATATATTTATTGGTATTGATGCACCAGATTTTAATTTGCGTTTGTCCAAAACCATTAAAGAAAAGAATTTACCAATAAAAACCGTGCAATATGTCAGTCCATCGGTATGGGCATGGCGTCAAGGCCGTGTGCATGGTATTAAACGCAGTATCGATCTGGTCCTTTGTTTATTTCCATTTGAAAAAAACTTCTATGAAAATTATGAGGTTGCTGCGGCGTTCGTCGGGCATCCTTTGGCAAAGCAGTTACCGTTAAAAAATCCAATTGCCGAAGCTAAGCATCAACTGGGTCTATCTGCACACAAGACTCACATCGCTTTATTACCTGGCAGTCGCCGTGGTGAAATCGAACGTTTACTGCCGTTGTTGACAGGTGCTGCTGACATCCTGCATCGCAAGCATCCTGAAGTCGAGTTTTTAATTCCTGCGATCAATGATGCACGTAAAAATCAGATTGAACAGGGCATTCAACACTTGGATGCTGGTTTAAAGTCGAAAATTCATGTGCTGGAAAATAGCGATGCAGAATCGAAGATTGGTCGTATGGTCATGAATGCCAGTGATATTGTGGCTTTGGCTTCTGGTACCGCGACACTCGAGGCAATGTTATTGCATCGTCCAATGGTAACCTTCTATAAGTTGAATTGGCTGACCTATATCATTGCCAAATTCTTGGTCAAGATTCCTTATTATTCTTTACCTAATATTATTGCAGGTAAAAAAGTCATTGAGGAACTGATTCAGGCCGATGCAACACCACATCATTTAGCCACTGAAATTGAGCGTTTAATGGATCATGAAACGGCGCATATTCAAATGATGCAACATTTAAGCATGCATAAACAATTGATCTCAGGCAATACCGAGGATCCTGTACAGGCAATTTTGAACTGTTTAAAAATGGGGTAAATAAAAAAGGTGGCATTGAAAGCCACCTTTTTTATGATGCGGATTAGGCACGAAGGATCAGTTCATAACCTGTATACTTGCGGATATTGATCACACCAATATCCATTAATAAATACTGGCCTTTAATGCCTTGCAATACACCACGAATTTTAGGTGTTTTATCCAGATTCAGTGATTTAATTTTTTCAGGATAATGTTCAACAGGATAGATAAACTCTCTTGGTTTTTCGTCCTCTAGAAATTCCAGATTCTCATTAAATTCAAGGTTTTGATTAAATTCTTCGCGAATACTTTGAATCTTAGGCGCAAATTCTTCCAGAATCTGATCACGTTTTTCAATGAGATCTAATGGCTCAGCTTCGCCTTTAAGAAGTTTACGCCAATCAGTTTTATCTGCGATTTGTGTACCAATTAAAGTTTCCAGATGGCCTGACAAACGACGTGAACCGACTTTCATGATCGGTAAAGCCTGAGTTGCACCTTGATCCAGCCAACGGGTTGGCATATTCACGATACGGGTAATCCCGATTTTCAAGGCACTTGAATTGGCTAAATAAACAATATGCGGCTGGAAGCAGACATCATGAGCGAACTGGTCTTCACGGCAAGTGCCTAAATGATAATGGCAGGTTTCAGGCTTCATAATACACAGGTCGCATTCTGCTTTTGTTTTAAAGCATTTGAAACAATGACCTTGTGAATAAGACTTCGGTGTTTTTGAGCCGCAAGAGGTACAAAAAATATTACCAGTCCATTCGATCTCGATTTCCTGCCCTAAAACAAAAGGTAGGTCAGTTTCTGTACGATCTAATATAAATTTATATTCAACATTTGCCTTGCTTGTTGATTGATCAGTTACACTATGCGTTTTGAGCGCTGCATGCATTTTATGACAAATGCCTTGTAGTTCCATTAATAAACTCTCATCTTTCTCAATCAAGGGTTGCAGTTATGGCTGAACAAAATGTCATCACTTCTATGCTAGACGATTTATCTCAAGAACAGCCCATTCATACTGCACTTTGTATAGGTCAGCAGATTGACCAAAATGCTTCAATTCAATGGCATTATTTTAACGTAACTGACTTTTTAAGTCTGCCATTTACGCAACGTTATGATTTAGGTTTTGTATTATTTGATACCGAAGAAATGCAAAATATTACCGAAACACAAAAAGCACAGCTTTTGGTGAAGTTGCGTGACCTTATGGCGAAGCGGATTGTGGTAGTGAGTAAGCGTGAAGATGAAAAGCTATTGCGTTCACTGGGTTTTACTCAACTGATTGATAAAACCACACATGACAGCGATTTTGCATTATGGCAATTTAATATTTTAACCTATAAACATGTGCCAGACTGGTTTAACTCCAAGTTCTGGGCCAATCCTGAAAACTGGGATAAATTCCGCTGGTAAACCGTGAATGCTGCGATTTAAATCTGATTGAGATTTCGGTCGGAGATTCGCAGCAAAGCCTTGCAAAATTTAACAATTTATCTTTGTGCTGTGTTTTCAAAGCAGCGTATGCTTTTGGAATAAATAATTCCAAAAGGAAAGTTTAGGTTATGACAAATTTAACCAATATTGTTGAAATTTTAGCGAAGCAAGCTTTAGGCGGCGGTCAACAACAGTCAGGTCAAGCTGGCGGTTTAGGTGGGATTTTAGGTTCGGTTCTTGGTCAGTTGGGTGGGCAACAGCAAAATACTCAAAACCAGCAAGGTGGTCTAGGCGGAATCTTAGGTTCTGTGTTGGGTCAATTAGGCGGTGGTGCAGGCTCAACTCAAAGTAATGCAACGGGTGGAAACACGGCACAAACGTTGTTGATTGCAGTTTTACCTTTAGTTTTGGCATGGATTCAAAAACAAGGCGGCTTACAAGGTGCTTTGGATAAATTGAAAAATGCTGGTTTAAGCAATCAGGTACAAAGCTGGGTTGATCCACAACAGCAAAATGCTGAAGATGTGCCTGCACAAAATATTCAAAGCTTATTTGATGATCAGGATGTAGAACAGGTTGCTCAGCAAACTCAAGCGCCTAAACAGGCAATTTACGGTGCTATTGCTTCGGTTTTACCACAAGTGATTGATTCATTGACGCCTCAAGGCAGCAGTACCAATCCTCAAGAAGCTAATCAGGATATTCAGCAAGTGTTGAATCTTGTGAGTGGTTTTTTAAAGAAATAAATGAATCTCAATGAAAAGCCTGTTCACATGAGCAGGCTTTTTTCTGGCTGAATGTTTATGGGTTAAGCTCTCTATCTGCTTTATTATGCTTAGTCTGAAACCAGTGATGGATTAGATTGCTGTTTTGCACTTTGAGCAGTTAATGTTGGGCTATACACTGAGCTTGGTTCAGGAAAGAATTTGAGCAGTAGAGTATAAAGCAGTGCCGCCAGTATGATACTAATAGGTAAGCTCAGATCGAGGCCATTAAAAAAATTTCCCCAGATCCCGACGAACTGATGAGGTAAGTGCACAAAGCATAGGCCGATGAATGCACTTGGAATCCATGCAATGAGACCACGCCAGTTCCAACCATGATGAAACCAATACACGCCACCTTTTATTCCAGTTGCAAATACTTGTAAATCATCATTTTTATAATAGCCTCTACGAGATACGAAACCAATAATCATAATAATGATCCATGGGCTGGTACACACGACAATGAGGGTAGCAAAGGTCGTGACACTTTGAGTCAAATTTGCCAGAAAACGACCGATAAAAATAAATAGGATAGAGAGGACACCAACGCATATTGTTGCTTTAACACGGCTAAGCAGCTTCGGAAAAATACTCGACATATCTAATCCTGTACCATATAAGGCGGTAGTTCCAGTAGATAAACCACCAATAAGCGCAATTAAACACAGCGGAAAAAAATACCAGGTAGGTGCTATGTGAATTAGCCCACCAATATAATTATTCTGTTGCATAAAGATAGGTACATGATTTGCAACAATCGTCGCTGTCATAAGACCAAATAGGAAGGGAATCAAGGTTGCAAGCTGGGAAGTAAAAACTGCCAGCATGATTTTATAGGATGAGGTCTCTTTGGGAATATAACGTGACCAGCCACCTAAGAAAGTTCCAAAGGAGATTGGATTACTAAATGCAATCAGCGCAGCGCCTGTAAAAGCAGCCCAAAAACCAGTTTCACCTAATTGAATCTGTCCTGCATAAGCTGAATCGAATTGTTGAGCAAAAGCAAAAAGGCCTAAAAAGAAGAGTAGGCTTGAGGTAATCACCGCAATTCGATTGACCAATAGCATAAAACGGAAACCATAGATACAAATAATCAGTACCAGCAAGGCAAAGCCGCTATACACCAATCCATAAACCCAATTATTTTGATAGGAACGATCAAACAAACGTTGAGTTGCACCAATGAGTGCATCACCAGAACTCCAAACCGATAGAGAAAAAAATGCAATGGCTGTAAGTAGGGATAGGAATGAGCCTACAATTCTGCCGTGTATGCCAAAATGTGCTCCTGAAGCCACGGCGTTATTGGTTCCTGTGCGCGCACCAAAAACTCCCATAGGCGCTAAAATACATGCACCGAATAGAACACCACACAAAATCGCCCATAAACCTGCTTGAAAAGAAAGACCAAATACAATGGGAAAACTTCCCAAGACACAGGTTGAAAAGGTATTGGCGCCACCAAAACTCAGGCGGAATAGATCAAATGGCGTTGCTGTACGCGCGTAAGTTGGTATTTCTTCAATACCATAACTTTCAATGTGTGTAATGGATTTAGAATGATCTTTCTTCATTTTGATTTTCCTTGTTTATTTATAAGAGACATCCTTGTCTCTAAAGTTTGTAATTTTAAGCGGCCTCTCTTGAAGCTTCCTGTTTCTGAGTAGGTTGCGGTGTTTGGAGTTGTTGTCTTCTGAGCCGAGTAATGCCACAGATACCAATCAAAGAAAGCAAAGATAGGAAGCTGAATAAAAGCGCTAAAGGTAACCATTCACCAGCGTAGTGCTGTGCAAGCAAAGTTCCAATAATGGGGGTAGTGCCACTTGTGATCGCCGCAATCATTTGATAGGAAATGGAAATCCCTGAATAACGAACTTTGGCAGGAAAAGCTTCGGCCATAAAACCAGCGACGACTGAATACAGTGAAGACAGCGCAATCACAGCCAATGTGATGCCTAAAACGATTAAATAAATATTTTTAGTGCTGACCAGCATAAACATTGGATAAGGAACAGCGATACATAAAATGGCAGCCCAGAATAAAAAACGATGAGAACCAATTTTACTGGCATACCATGCAGCAACTGGCATCGCGATAAATTCAAATACAGTTACCCAAAATAATGCATCCAGAATAGTTGGGCGACTGATCCCGACATATTGGGTGACGTAGGTAATCATAAATGTATTGGTAAAAAAGAAACCTGCTGTACCGATTGTGATAGAGAGTCCCGCAAAAAGTACTTGAGGCCAGTAATTTTTGAGCAATTCTTTAATTGGAAATTTGACGATTTCCTGTTTCTCCTGCATTTGTTTAAATTCAGGAGATTCTTCAACCCCTAGACGTATTGCAAGACCAATCAGCATAAAGACAAAGCTCAACAGGAACGGAATACGCCAGCCCCAAGTGAATAAGTCTTTTTCATCCAATGAGGTAATGGCTCTGAAAACGAGTAAACAAAGAATCAGGCCAGCAGGACTGCCCATTTGAGCAAAAGAAGCAAAAAAGGTTTTCTTATGAGCGGGGGCATGTTCGCTTGCCATTAACACGGCGCCGCCCCATTCACCTCCGACAGATAGACCTTGCATAAATCGTAGAACAATCAGCAGTACAGGTGCCCAAATTCCGATACTGTTATAACTTGGTATGAGTCCAATTCCTGTTGTGGCAACACCCATCAATAGCATTGTGAATAGCAACATTTTTTTGCGGCCGAATTTATCCCCCAAATGTCCAAAAATAAGTGCTGCAACAGGGCGTGCAATAAAACCCACTGCAAAGGTTGCAAAGGCAGCCAATGTGCCAGTGACAGGATCAGTTTGAGGAAAAAATACGATACCGAGTACTAAGGCTGCGGCGGTGGCATATACATAGAAATCATAAAACTCTACGGTTGTGCCAATAAATGCTGCCGCAGCAGCCCGTTGTGATTGTTCTATCTTCATCCGATAAGATCCTTGAATATTCCCTTATTTCATTATTATCATTTGCAAATACAATTATTTATGTATCTTTACGCCTGGCAGAACACATAACATTTCATAAAGTAAATTGGCACCTAATAAAGATGTATTGCCCGTGGTGTCGTATGGTGGCGATACTTCGACAAGATCACATCCAACAAGATTTAAACCCTGACAACCACGGACAATTTCCATTGCCTGAATTGTGGTTAAGCCTCCAATTTCCGGCGTACCTGTACCGGGTGCCCATGCAGGATCGATACCATCAATATCAAAGGAGAGATAAACAGGCCCGCCATCGACTTGCTGCTTTACTTCTTCCATTAAAGGGGCAAGCGATTTGTGCCAACATTCTTCGGCCTGAACGACACGAAAACCCTGACGACGGCTCCAGTTAAAATCATCCGCACTATAGCCCTGAGCACGTAAGCCAATTTGAACTACACGCTGACAATCGAGTAAGCCTTCTTCTACTGCCCGGCGAAAAGTGGTGCCATGTGCGACTTTTTCACCAAACATTTCATCATTGACATCGGCATGAGCATCAATATGAATGAGGCCAACTGGACCAAGTTTTTTATAGATAGATCTGAGGATGGGGAGGGTTAGCGTGTGATCGCCACCAAGTGTGAGCGGAATAATAGGATGTGCCAGAATATGGTCATAATGTTCTTCAATAATACGTACCGCTTCAGCTAGGTTAAAGGTGTTAATAGGAACATCACCAAGGTCTGCAACATTCAAAGATTCAAAGGGTGCAGCACCTGTTGCCATGTTATAAGGGCGTATCATGACTGATTCAGCACGGATTTGACGGGGTCCAAAACGAGTTCCCGAACGTAAGGAGGTACCAATATCTAAAGGAATGCCAATAAAAGCCGCATCTAGATTAGAAAGCCCAGCATCATGTTCTACCACTGGAAGGCGTAGCATTGAAGCAATACCACCAAAGCGTGGCATTTCATTCCCACCGAGTGGTTGATTTAACATCTTGTTCATTTATTTCTCCTTTTATTTATTTATCAACCAGCCTCGGGTGGTAATAAATCCTTTTTTTTAAAAACTTAGTTCAGATTTTTCTAAACTAATCTGATGTTGGATGTTTTAAAATAATGCAGAGGTAATAAGGAAAATATGATGGAAGAAGTGGCCTATTCTGATATTAAATTGATTCGAATTTTTGTCAGCGTTGTAAGGAATAAAGGCTTTGCAAATGCTCAACAGGAGTTGAATCTATCAACCTCTGCAATTAGTACCTACATGACTCAACTAGAACAAATTGTGGGTTTTAAGTTATGTGAACGAGGGCGTGGTGGTTTTTCTTTAACCCAAAAAGGAGAGATGTTTCTACAGGAGGCCAAACGGATTTTGCATGAACTGGAAAACTTTTCTAGACATACTGCCCAGATTAAAGGTGAATTAACCGGTACGTTGAGAATCGGTATGTTAGATTCTATGGTGACGGATCAGAATATTCCTCTGGATCAAATGATTCGTGAGTTTTCAAAACAAAACCCTCATATTTATATCAAAATTCAGGTGCAGTCGCCGTATGAGTTGCAAATGGGAATTTTGGAAAATCGTTTTGATGTCGCGATTGGTTCATTCTTTATGAAAATGAATGGGGTGATGTATCAGCCTCTCCATAAAGAACAACAGTGGCTATTTTGTAGTGATAAACATCCTATGTTCGCACACCAGAATTTGACTGCTGACGTTATTCGACAAGGAAAAATGGTGAGTCGTGGTTACTGGAGTCACACTGAACTGGCAAAACAGGGATTTAAGCATTCATTTGCGACAGTTGACTCAATGGAAGCACAACTCATTCTAATTTTATCTGGGCAATACATTGGTTATTTACCCGAACATTTTGCACAGTTTTGGGTGGAGCAAAAACGTTTAAAAGTCTTATTACCCGCAATGTTTGGTTATTGCGCACCATTTTCTCTTATTTTTAGGCGTGGCAGAACAAGGGAGCTGGTGATTCAAAATTTTCGTAAAACGGTAAAAAGTTTTTTTACTGAAAAATAATAAATGCAAAAAATAAAAGGGCAGATTGCCCTTTTATTTTTTGTTTAAGAAGCTAACTTCAAATTAGAAGTTATATTCCATACCCAAACCGATAACAGTTTTCTTGTTATCATCTTTCTGCCAGTCAATTTTTTGTTGAGCAACAATACCGTAGAAGCGAGCTTGTTTATTGATGTTGTAGTCTGCACCGATACCATACAAGTCATTTTTACGATCTTCACGACCATCAACTTCTGTTTTTGCAGAGATGTATTCTGCTTTTAATTTCACAGGTGTAGAAGGGATCGCATATGCAGCTGTTACGCCAAATGCATCTTCTTTTAAGCCTTTGTATGAAACAGCTGGTGTACCAGCAACAACAACTGTATCGTCAGTTGGTTGAGCAGTTTGCCATAAAGCACCCAATACTAAACCGTTAACACCAGCTGGAGCCAAGTCTAAAGAACCTGTTACACGGATTGCATCAGAATAGATTTTGCCACCAAGTTCTTTGTTATAAGCATTATAAGTTGATGCTACACCAAAGTTACCTGCAACAGCTGCTGCTAGGCCATAGTCTTTATTTTCATAGGTAAGAGATGTTGAAACACCGTCACCAAAACCATCACGGCTGCCTTTTTGGCCTTTCGCATCATTTTTAACAGCTGAAGATTCTTCACCTTGCTGGAACATGATGTTGAATGCTAGACCACCTAGTAATTTCTTGTCTGTTTCAAAACCAACTACGTTGCTTAAACGATCTTCACCAGCAAGAACTTTGGTCATATCCAGTTCAGTGTGATCGTTAAAAATATCTTGGTTGTTACCCGCAGCAGTTTTAAGGTAAGAGTCGAATTGACCTACTTTCAAAGTACCAATACCGTCAGACTTAATACCTACAAAACGGTTACGCATACCCCAGTCGGTATCTGAACCAGAACCGTCAGCTGAAACACCCCATTCTGCTAAATAAACTGCTGATAATTTCTCAGTCAGTTTTTCTTCACCTTTTACACCGATACGAGAAGCGTTTGAGTTTACTTTAGTTACGCTTTCGTCTTTAAAGCCATTTTTATCAATTTGATCCAAAGTCACATTGAGCTTACCATACAATGTTGGTGCTGCTTGCGCTGCATTCATGGCTAAAGTTGCTACAGTAGCAGCAAGAAGCAATTTTTTCATTGAGATTTCTCCAAAACACTTTTTTGTAAATGGCCGATGCCTTAGTTACTGTTATAAGCTTGCTTGTGTACATAAAGTTACACAGCTCACTGACTTGTATGCAGTATCGGTAAACTTTGTGACAGAGAAGTGAAAGAAAAATGACAGTTTGATGACGATTCATATTTGGTAATAATTATATTTCTTATTTATTTTTAATGGCTTAGAAAATAAAAAAACGGAGTAACAACTCCGTTTTTGACAAAACTGACGTTTAAAGAGCAGCTTTGATCTTTTCAGCAAATGCTTTAATTTTTTCCTGATCACCCATTTGTGCAGCATGGCGACCAAGCTCATGTATTGAACTTGGAATCAGGTGAAAGTGGACGTGTGGTACGGTTTGGCCCGCCGCAGCTCCAGAAAGTTGCATCAGGACAATGCCTTTAACATCCAGCGCTTTTTCCATCGCTTGGGCAACTTTTTGTACGATTTGAATCGTGTAAGCCGCTGCATCTGCCGGCAAATCAAGTAAAGTTACCGCTGGTGTTTTTGGGATAACTAAAGCATGACCATCAGCTTGAGGCATGATATCCATGAAAGCGAGTACCTGATCATCTTCATAAATTTTGATTGCAGGTAATTCACCACGCAAGATACGTGCGAAAATATTTTGGTCATCGTATGCCATGATTCGTCCTTAAATAGGGGAGTATGTGCTTTAACATTGAAAACTTGGGCATTAAATAAAATAGCCTAAAGCGGAGCGCTGAACACTCCGCAAAGATTTGCTTATTTGCAGTTTAGCTCTTTTTGGCGAGCTTTAATGTCATCAAGGCGTTGTTGCTCTTTGTCAGAGAACTTCGGCTTAGTGGTGTGGCAGTTTTCATTACCAAATTTTGCTTTAGCATCAGCATCTTTAAAACAGAATCCTTTAGATGCATAGATGAGGTTATAGTCATCCTGTAACTTTTTACATTCTTGTTCTGGGGTTGCCGCTTGTACGCTAAAACCAGTTAGGGTCATTAAGCCTGCAAAAACTGCAACTGTTAACTTATTCATGAGGTGTTCCTCTAATCAAAAAGGTATAAACCGACGCTTTATGAAGATAGATCCATATGGCTGTTGGTCGCTACGTATATACCAATATAAGGTTTCTTAATAAAATTTCAATAAAACTCTATTATTTGAGTGTAATTTTACTCCACAATTTATCCTTATAGTTGTAAAAATCCTTTTATATCAATACGTTTTAATAATTTTAACTAAAACATATAATTATAAGGCAGTTCATTGTACACCATTTTACTTGATTGACTTCTAAGTCGCTCTTTTTATAAAACTATTTAGGGATTAGCCTAAACATTTTCGTATTAACAAATTTCATTGTAAATATTCGATGACTGATTTATTTCGATCAATGTAAAAGGCCAAAAACAGAGCATAATAGATTTATATTGAATGAAAATTTAAATTATAAAGCGGCAAAAGAATAATGAATTTTAGAAAAAAGCCTGAGATGTCAATAAAAATATACCTTTATGTCAATCAGATATTGATTAATATTTCATAGGGCGGGGAAATATCTACTGTGATTTTTTGATCGCTATTTATCTTTCGTTTATTTCTATTTATCAGAAGGCTGTAGCTTTACAGCCTTCTGATGTGATTGATAAATGTGGTATTTCTTCTGCTAAGCACCATTATATTGAGCATTACGAAAGTCAATACATTGTTCTTTGCTATAGCGCATCGTTTGGCTATTGGCATTTCGCTTTATGGCACGTTGATAATTAATAATTTTCTTCAAATTACCTTTAAGCCATTTGATTGCTAGTTCATCGGGAGTAATCGGACGAGGTTCACTGTCAGATGTATCCTTGACCAGAACGGAATGCCAATCAAAAGGAGCGGCTTGAATGCCACCAAAAAATTCAGTATCAAATTCAGGTGTGTAATTTAATGAAACTTTAAGTAGATAGATTTTCGGGCCTAAACGCACATGGTAGAAGCCATCGATATCTTTGCCCATGTACTGTGCGAATGGGGTTGTATAGTGTTGCTTTTGCATCACATGCTCCATAAATGAATTTTCAGAGATGTGAGTTGACGAAGTTGTACCTTGTCGAAGATTAAATCATGGGAGAGAGAAATGTATTTTCGGAACTCACCTTATTGATATGGTGTCGAAGTGTTCATATTTACAGCATTTAAAAGCAATGATGCGTCATAACTTGTCGGTGAAGTTTTGTCCTATTTTGAAAGGATTTTCAGAACGAGGCGATAAGTTAAAAGTCCTAAAAATGACTAGGTTTATTTATTCGCGAAAGAAGGATTTGTTGTGACTGTTTATCCGTTACAATTATCGGGCGATCATTAAAATTAACGCTTAACAACACATTTACTTTTATCAAGAATTTAAAAAATGCTGAAATATATTAGAAATAACTTTCCTATTTTTATACTCATTAGTATTGTAATTATTGGATTTACTTATCCTTTTTACACAGGTCAATGGATTATGGCACCAAGATTGGGTGAGGTGGATCTTCAATGTTATGGTGTAGATGTTCCCGAAGCTATACCTCACGCGAGGGTACTTCATTTTTGTTCATGTATTCATACGGTTGGGATTGAAAATAAAGCGGAAAAGTATCAATACTGCACCAAACAAATAAGCAAGTAACTTAATCGCTCTGTTAAGAGATGAACTTTTTTTCTTGATGCTTTATCATAAGCTAAGTATTTATTTTAATTAGACTTCTTGTATGTATATTGTATTTATTATTTTATTGATATTTTTGGTACTTTCATGGATGGCTAAGATAGGACGAAAGAAATAAAACGGGTTAACATCTGACTCATTGGTCAAATGTTATATTGTGTAGTTGAACTTTAAAGTCACTCTGTAAATTACATATTTTTGTTGATGTATGTCACACTTTGCTCTATATTTGCTTTGTTGTTTCATTATAACTAAACAACAATAACCCTCATTCAGCGCAAAAGAATATAAGGGTAAGCCCACTCTATGGAGTGGGCTTTTTTATTGATCAAAATAGATTAGAATATAGGCATGAAAAGATCCCGCCTTAAGCCTGAATTTTCTGCTCCAGACTGGAGTACAGAACAAGATTGTTTTTTGATTGAGAACAGCGCTTTGCCTATTGAACAATTAATTTTAAATTTGCCTTTTTCGGAAGAAGAAATTCGGGCACGTAAAACTGTGCTTGGGCTGGTTCGGAGACAAAGGCAGATAAATCGAATGTGAAATAAATATTTAATTTATCAGTAATTTTTAGGCTAATGTGATATAAAAGGTCTTTATCAGGGGATTGATATGGCAATTATCACATTAAGAGATATCGAAGCGAATAAAAACATCAGGGTTAAGGCTATTGTCGATCCAAGTGTAAAGTTTGATGCTGATGGTAAATTTGAAATTATTAAAAATATCAAATGGATATTTGAAGAAACAGAGCGTGAAGTGCCAGTAGAGTTTCATGATACTTTGAACCATGCCAAACTTGATCAATATGTCGGTTTGCAATATGTGATAATCAGGATTGAATAATTGCAAGTTTCTTAACTCAAAGGGAACTTGTGCTATTTATGATATTCTTATGCGGCGAGCAAAGTTTAATCTTGTGAAAGAGAATATCTATGAAATTTTTTTGGATTATTATTCCATTACTCCTCCTACAAGGCTGCGCACAGATGTTTCCAGCGCAAGCGACAAAACTTGATTCTGGTGCTTATAGGATTCAGACCACAGCCAATATCTTTGCATCAGATGAGTCGATGAAGAAAAAGGTAGATAAAAAAGCCGAAGGTATTTGTCAGGGCAAAGGTTTTACTGAACTTGAAAGCAAAGCTCAGGCTCATAGTGAGCAGATTTATATGCCTGGTATGGTCACAACAGGGTCATATAAAACTTTCAATAAAACGATTCAATGTAACCAGTCACAATAGCTTTCGATTAATCAAATTAGGCGCTCATGCGCCTTTTTTATTACTCATCCATACATTTTGAAGCATTGGTTACACAAAAGGTGTTTGTTCACTGTTGAATATCTCTATCAATTATTTAAGCATGAAATGGTATGTTTAAATAAAGGATGCAGATCATGATCGATGAAAATAAGCCTTTAAATTTTGATGATGATAATGAAGCTCTGGATTTCGAAGATGAGGAATTCATTGATGATAAAAAAGAGGATGAGTTATACAACAGTATTACCAAAGATGGTTCGAGTGTAGATCCTGCTGATGATGGTGAAAGACATATTCGACCTGAAGATGGTGACCCGATCGAAATTGAAGAATAAACAAGCCCGCTTCGGCGGGTTTTTCATTGAGCAAATAACATAAATAAAGCAGGTTTTTTATTGAATGAATGATAGGGTGAGTTTTTAGTAGATCATTGAAATGAGTTAAAGGATCAGTATACAGAGCGAAAATGCATCATGAAGACGTTTTTTGATTTTTTACACAGGATTATTGGTTCTAAGACATTTTCATATAAGGATCGTAGCGCAAATAAAGATTCAAATATCGCCACTGCTGTTGATGTAGATGACGCCATTGGTGTAGCAGTTGATTCGAATGATTACGAAAGGTCTATAAGTAAGGCTGGGATTAATCTGATTACGAGTTTCGAAGATTTGAAGTTAGATGCCTATGATGATGGTACTGGTACATGGACGATTGGTTTTGGTACTACGGTTTATCCTGATGGTATTCGGGTACAACAAGGTGATCACTGCACAGCAGAGCAGGCAAAATCCTTTTTTCAGCATGACTTAAGGCGTTTTCAGAAGGCCGTCAATAAAGCAGTGTTAGTAACACTATCTCAAAATCAATTTGATGCATTGGTTTCCCTGAGCTATAACATTGGCCAGAATGCGTTTAAGAATTCAACACTGCTCAAGTATTTAAATGCGGGAGACTATCGAGCCGCGGCAGATCAGTTTCTAGTATGGAATAAAGGTGGCGGGCAAATTCTAAAGGGACTGGTGCACCGTCGGGAAGTAGAAAGAACACTTTTCTTAAAACGATAAAAGCAAAGTTTATAGCAACGAAACGAAGCGTTGATGTGGACTCTACGACTTCTCCCAAAGCATGACATATTCTTTTGCATTGGTGGCTGTATCGAGGTCTTCATTTATAATCCTAAAGCCACTGGCTAGATAAAACTTTACACTGTTTTTATTTTCTTGATAGACGTTTAACTCCAGACGGCTTCTCATTTCCTGTGCGTATGAGATCAGTTGTTTGCCTATGCCTTTTGCTTGGTGTTCAGGAGATACGAAGAGAGCTGCAACGGTGTCTTCTACCAATGCAATAAACCCATAAATATTGCTTGTATCTTCCGCAATATAAACTTCAGACATGGGTAAATAGATCTCTTGCATCTTGGTTGTATTGCTTTCCCAATAGCTTGCAGGAATAAAATGATGCGCTTTGATTGAGGCTTGCAGCCATATTTTTGTTAATTCATTAAAATCATTTGATGTTGCTTTTCTTATTTCGTACAACGTATCGCTCCTTATCAAAGGCTTAAAGACTTCTTAGCCTAGCATAGCTTGAAAAGATGCAATTTAATAACATTAAAAAAGCCCTGAAAAGGGCTTTATGGAATAAACGTTAATTGGTGGTCAGTTTCATCAATACAACACCAAAAACGATTGAGGCTGCTGCCAAAAGACGTAATAAACCCATCGGTTCATTTAAAAAGAATATTCCAATCAGAAATGCACCTACTGCACCAATTCCAACCCATACAGTATAGGCTGTGCCTAAAGGCAGTGTTTTCATTGCCACGGCGAGTAAGCCAAAACTTAGGATCATAAAAATAATGGTAATGATGCTAGGGGTTAATTTGGTAAAACCTTCGGACATTTTCATGGAATATGCCCAGATGATTTCAAAAATACCAGCTAAAATTAGATAAGCCCAAGCCATTGCGGACACCTCTTTAATAATATTTTTAGGTCGTCCTAAAGCTTGAAAAAATAAAAAAGAGGTCGTCCTCTCTGCTGTATATATAAGCACTTCTCACCGAATGCTTCAATCTATTTTGAATAAAAAAATGTTTTTATAAGTTAAATGGCATTCTTGAGGAAGAATGCCATAGATGGGAAATTAAGTTTTTTAAGAAACATAAGCCTGAACATCATACTCAGGTTCACCTGCTAGAACAGCAACAAACTTCTCGACAGTTTCTGCTGTTAACAAGTACGGGTTAAACTCTTCTAAATGATATTTCATGAAAAAATCAGTAATATTTTGATTGATTGGTGAAAATTTCATAGACCATTGCGAGAAGAATTTATCTTTACATTCAATGTAATAGAGAATTTCGCAATTGATATGGCGCTCATCTTTCACAATTTTATTGTAAAATAGATCATCAATGAGACTCTTTGGGCCTTCTAGACATTGTACAAAATAGCCATGACCATAATATAAAACACCAGTAATATCATGACGATAATTAAAATCTACAGCCTCATCAAGGATTTCAATCAAATTTGTTTTTAAGTTCGAGTCAATGTTCTTAATTTTACTCACGTATAAAAGTCTGACAGACTCCATGATTGATATGCTCATTTTTTAAGGGATGAATATCTCTTATATAGAAAAAACAAGGGTTTGTATACTTCGATATGTAAGAGTGAGTAGTCTTTTTTAGGAATAGAATGATAATAAAAAATCACAAGAAAACTGCTTTTAAAAATTGCTTGGTTTGCAATATTTCGGTCTTTTAGGTAAAGCGCTTCATAAATATTAGTCATGAGACATGATTTAAACGATTTGCTAAATTATGTGATTTTTATAGTAATTGGTGGGATTCATGACAAAATTATTGCTTGCAGGAATATTGGGACTAGGATTAGCTGGTTGTTCCTCAATAAATTATGACGCCAATACCAAACCACCGATTGTGCCTAAAAATGAGGCACACAACACTTTCAAAGTGCCTGAGCATGGAATAATGACAGATCAGGACATACACAATGTACCAGAGCATGCGGAATATAAGAGCAAGTACAGCATTAGTTTCTAAATCAAGGTAACTCAAGATCGAAATCTACCATCTCCTTAAATCATAGAGTTTGAGGAGAGGCTGAGGTGGCCTTTGGATTAATGGATTATGAGTCCGCTGCTCTAAGCAACCGTTAAATAGTTTGCTAATGACTTTATTTTAACCATTTGATAAATTATATCGATTAATAAGAAAGGCTTATAACAATGAAATATATCATACTTGCAGTGCTTTCAATTCTAATATCAACATCGGTTTCTGCTAGAGAAACGAACTCAATGCGATCCTCTGGTGAGCTGGTTAATGTGGGGGATAGAGAAAGCGATTTGCTGAGAAAAATGGGAAAATCTTACCCGAGATATTTTATTCATAGAGAAGGACGTCGCTCATGTGAGGCAGCAGAGTATGTATATGAAATTGATATGCAAATTTATACAGTTCTGGTCTGTAATGGAAAGATTTTTAGAATTGATATGAATAATAAATAAGATAAACTCAAAGCCTAAACCGAGTTCCATTCACAGGTGATTGCTATTTCAAATCCACAGAGCTCTATAGACGCTTTAATTATCGTTGATATGCAAAAAGCTTTTGTATCAGGTGCAGATGCCGTACCTGCATCCGAGCAATTGATTGTTTCAATTGGTACTTTAATTACTAAGGCGAGGGCTGTGCACGCACCAATAATTTTTCTGCAAAATGACGGAGAAGTTGGGACGGTAGATGAGCCTTATCAAGTGGGTTGGGAGTTATTTTTTGCTCCTCAACCTCATGAGTTCGTGGTACGGAAAAGTGAGGACAATGGTTTTGAAGGAACATCACTCCAGCACATTTTAGATGACCTTAGAGTTCAGTCTTTAGTCATCTGTGGTGTTTTATCAGAAATGTGTGTGGCTGCAACAGCACGCGCAGCTTTAACACGAGGTTATGCGGTGTTATTACCACACGATGCCCATGCCACATATGATGTTCCCGCAGGACCAGGATCGGAAGCTGTACCAGCCGCTATGGCGGCTAGAGCAGCAGAATGGTCGCTGGGTGATGAGATTATGCTTTGTGCATCAGTGGATGAGGTCGGTTTTATCAAAAGCAGCCATTAATAAATCAATATTTTTTAATAGGCCTGCTTTGATATTAAGCAACACGTTTATTAAAAAAAACCGCTCTTTCGAGCGGTTCTAAATATTCCCTTACTTCAGCGTAATTTTACTCCATGATTCATATCTATAATACGTAAAATCTTTATATATCAATGGTTTTTCTAAATTAGCATAAAAAACATATAATTATGATAATTTTTATTTAGCTTTATTGCGCTTGGTTTTGCTCTTTATTGCTTTTTTTATAAGTTTTTTTACGCCTGGATTTACGCCACAATTATTTTGACAGGTTAAGGTGTAAAAAATGGGTACAGTTACATTAAGAGAAAGCGCCAATGGTACGGTTAAATACCGAGCCGAGATTCGTATCAATCGTAAGGGCTTGCCATCATACAAGGAAAGCAAAACCTTTACATCTAAAAAGATCGCAAAAAACTGGCTCATTAAAAGAGAAGCTGAGATTGAGCAAAATCCAGAAATATTATTGAATAAAGGTATTGCTAGAGCTGACTATACGTTAAAGCAAGCAATAGATAAATATCTTGAAGAAGTGGAAGATGTCTATTGCAGATCAAAAATAATTTCCTTGAAACGACTAAAAAAGTTCCCAATTGCGAAGTGCAAACTTCAAAATCTTACGTCAGAACAAATATCCAATCATGTTAAATTGCGTAGGAGAGGATGTGAAGAATTGGGCTATCTACCAAACAAGCCTATTTCAGTTCAAACAGAAATGCTTGTGATTAGAAGTGTGTTGGTACACGCATCGGTTATGTGGAATATACCAGTTGACCTTAATACATTCGACCGTGTCACTGCTCAGATGAGAAAAACAAGACAGTTGGTTATAAGTTCATCGCGAGACAGACTTCCTACAGCTAAGGAACTCCTAAAATTAACTAAGTATTTTTATGAGAAATGGAATAAGAAAACTATAGCTAATACTTACCCAATGCACTTGCTAATGTGGTTTGCTATTTTTTCTTGCAGACGTATTTCCGAAATTTGTAGATTGGATTTGGATGACTATGATAGCTATAACCAATCATGGCTTGTTAAGGACTTAAAAAACCCGAGAGGTTCAAGAGGTAATAATAAAGAATTTAATGTCCTTGATCCATGCAGGACTATTATAGAAATCGCAAAACGTCCTGAGTATAGAAATCGCATGTTAGAACTAGGGCATAGCGACAAGCTACTTTTCCCAGTGAATGTAAATACTTTGGCAGCAGAATTTAGAAAGGGATGTAAATTTCTAGGGATTGATGATTTAAAATTTCACGACCTGCGCCATGAGGGGTGCACAAGACTTGCTGAACAAGGTTTCACAATACCTCAGTTGCAGCAAGTCAGTTTACATGAATCATGGAAATGTCTACAAATATATGTATCTGTAAAAAAACGGAAAGACATGCCTCAGATTGAAGATGTGCTACATCTTATCGGTGAAACGTAGCATAGTCTTTTAATGCCATTTCATGGCGTTTATTAATCATCACAGCCAATTCACTAATATGTACAAAGTAGGGAGATTTTTGGCTTCCATCTAACCTAAAACAAGGGAAAGGGAATTCCTGTTTATTAGCACGCTCATAAACTACTTTTTTAGTGAGGTGAGGGTAGTAGTCTTGACAAACATCATCAAGCTGAACAACTAGGGCTCTGTACTTCATAAATAAGTAATCTTCAGTTGATAGCTGTACACCCATATCTATCCTCCAAAACAAACATCTTCAGGAAGCTCGGTTAAGAAACATGTTGATCCTCGCACTTCAACATAACCCTGACGTTTTAGTCGATGAATTGACAGTTTTACATCCTCGAGATTAATCCCAGTTTTTTTAGCGATTGCGACACGGCTTAGGGCATCATTTCGCAATACAACTAACACACGTGCATCAATACGTTCATTTTGTTGTGCTGTAATCATTCACCCCTCCGCATCCGCTTTTGCTTCTTCAACCTCATCCCAATTTACATAGGCGAAATCTAACTCGCATCCAATTTCACCCTCATGATCACATTTGGGGCACTTAACCTTATCTTCAGTAAAGAGCATGCAGCCAATACCCCGCTCGGTTGTAACTTCAGCATAATCACCGAAACCGCATTTAGGGCATGAGTCTAGCCAAGTAATTTTAAGTGTTTTCATGCTGCAGCCCTCTTATAAAGGAATCGTTTATTACGCTTTGCAAGTGTTCCACGATTCAGGCTGATCAATTCAGCTGCTTGCGTTAGGTTGCCATGCGTTGCCGTTAATGCTTTTTGAACAATGATATCTTCAAGATGTTCAATTAAATTTTTGGTTTTACCTTCTTTAATTGCCTGGTCAATATCATCTTCACGAAGAACAGGGAAATTAACTTGTTGAGCTGGTGAGCCGTTTTTCAGTAATGGATTGATATTTTGTTCATACCAAATATTAAATTTCTCACTATCCTCTTTGCCTTTCACTTTTGAGTGAGCAATATTTACATTGTGCTCTTGAACAGTCTCAGGCCAATTTAATTGATTGCGGTCATAAAACTCGTGAGAGTTGGTATACATTTGCCAGGTAACTTCATCTGCCTGTTCAACAAGATTTAATAGCCAATCACGGGCATTATCAAAATCTTTTTCAATAAGAGCACTTGCAGCAACAACAACAGCGTTATGGTGCATGGTGACCATTTCACAGTATTTCAGTTGATCAATATCTGCCATGTACATGAAGCTTTCGGCCATTTCTGGAGTAATTTCAACTTTAATGCCAGACGTTGCCGCTTCTCGTAAAATTTGCTTTTGTCGATCGAACCATTCCCAACGAGCTTGAGGTTTCATAGCATTTAATTTTTCAGGGATATTCACTTTCTTTTTCTCCGAGTCGCTTCTTTTAACTTTGCATTGGCTACGTGGGCCAGAATTTCGGATTCATTCACATTGTCGAAAATGTGCGTCATGATGCCCCCGAACACTGTTAGTGTTCGGGTAAGGGTTGAGTAGTTGAATTTCACGATGCTTGGCCCTCATCGTTGGCTGCACTTTCAAGCTGCAGGCGGCGCGTATTAACGATGCGCATCATGTCAGGTTGTGCAATCGGATCTAGGCCACTCACATCTATTTCCAGGGCATCCAAGGTAGTAAGGTCAGGGGCATTCTGTATCTTCACCATCAATGATGGTTCAGCTTTAGGTAGAGGATTTTGAAACTCTTGCAGGCGGCGGCTGATAGCGCGTAACAATGGTTGACGCTGGTCCTCTGTCCAAGATTTTGTATAGCGGACAAGGGCATTAGCTTCCTCAGGTGTTTTAGTCTCAGGAAGTCTTGCAAGCAATTCTTGCAATTGGCCATTCCACGCCGCAGTCTCTGCTTTTACTTTGTCAAAGTAATGTCCACCTTCATTCGGGATGATGATCTCTGGTGCTTCTGGTTCTAATTCTGTTAGAGCAGGAGTATATGCAGTTAATAATTCCAATTTTGCACACTTGGCATTATTAATAGCTTGAATTTGATCATCATTAAAACCGTACTGTTCGATACCAGAACAAACTGTTTCAACTTCATTGGTATCGACACAAGTTGCAATTGCATCAAGAATTACATCCTTATGCGCTTCGATTTCCTTTTTGGTAGGGCGCTTACCTGTCTGTTTTTTTTCGGTGTCAGGTACGCCATTAATAGTCAGAGCCAGATCTAATCCCAAAAATGCGTGATAGGCTTTCATCTGTAGTTCTGCATTTTCCTCATCACGCTGTACTACGCCACAACGAATGAAATTCAGCACATCAGAGCTATTATTAAACTTAGTCTTATGGATTTCAGCACATGGGAAAATACAGACATAGATCTCTTGACCTTTTTCCAGTTCATCGATCGTGCATGGCTTGGTAAATTTAATACCAGCCAATTCCAACATTTCTAATTGAATGCAAAATTCATAATTAGGCAGTCCAAAAACAGTCGCTGGCATTTGGTCCAGTGCACTGAAATCTTTATCTGCATGAAGAACGCCATCACCAGCGTAACGGCACAGTACTGTTTTACCTTTTTGTAGAGCTGCAAAAGCCTCTTGGGCATTTAAAATATTATTCATAGCCGTGTCCTAGTGATGCATTTGGTTGTTTTGTTGGTTTTGAACTTGCGAAGGCATTGGTAATTCCCAGCCTTGTTGGTCGGCACGTGCCTGGCATGCTTTTCTGATACCGGCATAAAAATTAGTTCCGTTAAACGTGCTTAATGCCTTTTCTAAAGTCGCAGGGTTATTTGCCTTGCTGATAGAGACCAAGGCATCCTGAAAACGCTGTCCCATTGATTTTTGAACAGGCTGATTTTGTTGCTGAGTCGCCGTATTTTGGTTTTGCTGGTAATTACCACGTTGGTTGTTCTGGCCATTTGCGTTTAGTTGATTTTGGCCACGGCTTTGCTGGTTATTTTGACTCTGTGCGCCAGTTTGTTGTTGAAAAGCCTCAGTATCAGCATCTTGGGTATCATCAATAAGAAATAAGCCATTCAAAGCATATTTACGAGCATAAGAGCTTGATGCGCCAAAAGTCTGGGCGACATCCATTCCTTTTTTAGTTATATCCACACCGGCATGTGCAGTGGTCACTGTTTGTTTGCCGTGGGCATCGGTAAAGACAGCTTTAGCTGTTACCACGACTACTGGGCCAATCTCTTGTACTTCATCAGTTACCACAAGGGTAGCGCCGTATTTATGCAATAGAGGCTTTACACCTTCCAGGATATCTTCAAGGCTGCGGTAGTGGAATTTACCGAAGTTGTTAAATTTGCTCTTTGGAGCTTTTAATTCTTGCTGAATGGTGCTTAACACATCCAATTCAGCAGACTGATTTTGTTGTTGTGACATGACAATCCCCTTAATTAGAACGTGCATTGTGGTAAGCGGTGCGCTGGTTTGCGCTATAACGTGATGTTTGGCTGTTACATGCGTTACGTTCTTTAGAACGTTGTTCGTTTATGGCGCGCTTTAACTCACGCTTAACCCAAGGAATAGACAGTTCATCCGTGGTAATTTGACGAGGTTCAGAATCTTTATCGTCCTTCACTCGAACTGAATACCAATCGAATGCCTGTTCCTGTGCACCGCCGAAAAAGTTTTTATCGAAATCAGGCGTATAGTTCAAAGAGACTTTAGCCATGAAGATTTTTTTCATACCCAGGCGAACGTGATAAAAGCCTTGCGCATCTTTAAACAAGAATTCGCGGAATGGGGTAGTGTATTTAGTAATGTTCATGATCACCCCCGAACCATTTTGTTTTTTTCGATATGGGCACTGATGACAGAGATCATGTTGTGGATGTCGTCAGCATTGGTGAAGTCGTTATAACTACCGCCAGTAGGAGTCAAAACTCGATCAACAGCCAAGTTATAGATAAAAACAGCTTCGTCATTGCTACCAAGTTGACCGTTATCATCTGGTACCACTTTGAAATCAAAGCTTGTGTACACACGGAAGCCATCAAGATTTACAACGGCTTGTCCAGTCGTATCAGAGGTAATTTGAACTGCTAATACGCCATAGGTTGATTGAGTATTTGCATAATTAAAGGCAGGGGCGATATCAACCGGCTTAGTAACAAGGGCATAAGCGCCAGACAAAGTACCCACGCCAATAGCGACTACAGCACATCCTTTAAGCAAAGACTTGCCAGAGACGTAGCTACGGTTGTGATTTAAAACATTTTGTTCCATAATGAACCTCATTGAAGTGAGAAGCCCCGTCCAGTCCGCCAAGATTTTTCGGGGCTTTTTGCTGTCTATGAGAAAGATTATGCATATTTGCATTATTTAATGCAATAATTAATTATGCATGTTTGCATTATTTTTTTAAAATGCATAAAAAAGCCCACTATAAAAGTGGGCTAGTTTGGGTATTTTCTTAACTATGTCGTGTTTTCGATCTACGTTTTGACTTATACATATAACGTATTGAATCCACCACCTCTCCAATAAACACACAATGTTCATCAAGAGGGATAATGTTAGGTTTAAAGTCAGGATTTAATGCTTGTAAGTAACGAGAATTGTCAGATTCAATAACTAGCTTTTTAAAGGTCGCATCGTCGAATCGTCTAACAACGATGATATCTCCTGACTGCATATCTCCATAATACACATCAGGATCCACCAAAATATAATCTCCTTCAATAAATGTCGGACTGTTACTAACTCCTTGAACTTTAAGATAGAAACAATTTGTGCATTCATCTGGAAGTGGTAACCATTCTTCAATTTGGGATAAGTCAACCGCTGCAACATTAGTAAACTCCCCAGCTTGCACCCACGACAATACAGGCGCTAATTTTGCGTAACCTGGCTGTAAGTTATTGGAAAAATTAATTTCTTTGTTAATTCTACTTGTATCTTCTTTACTTAAATCTTTTTCAAACAAGTCACCAACTTCAACACCTGCCCATTTAGCGAATGGTGCCAGAGTTGAATATCTAGGATTTTTAGTAATCCCATTCTGAATTCGAAAAAGTGTTGACTGTTCGATTTCAGGATGGCTTTTCTCCAGTTTAGTAGGGTTGGTGTCAAATTTAGTTAACAAAAATTCGATGTTCGATTTTAAAAGACTCATAAATAAGTACCAATCGGAATGCATTACTATTTTATGCAAATAATCATAATTTTTTTAAAATAACTCACATTTGCATTGACAGTTATGCAAGTATGCATAAAATGTAAATATGCATATATCTGGAGATTCTTAATGGTGCAATTAACCTTGCAAGAAAAAATTAACTATTTGCTTTCTAGAAACTACACCCAGCAGTTCATTAGTGAAAAAAGTGGAATTGAACAGAGTTCAGTTTCCAGAATTAGTAAAGGCATACAGCGAAGTGTGAAATATGAAAAGGGATGTGCACTTGATGATCTGGTTCAGCAAGAGCAAAACAAAGAGGTGCATCAATGCAGAACCTAAATGCACAAATTAAGGCTAGTGAAAAACTACTTGAGCCGATGACAACACGTGTTCCAGTTGAAGTGAAATTGTTAGTTGACGATTTGGCAGAGGGTAATCGAGCGAAATGGATTAGAGAGGCCATTGAATTAAAGATTGAAGTTGATTTGGGGCAATCTTTAAGTGAAGTGAAGAAAAAATCAAAGAATACAATGAATTCAAGTGAATACTTGAATGTATTCAAAAATTTTTTTTCGGTATTCCAAATAAGCAAAAAGCCCGATGTGCGAGATCGAGCTTTGAGCAGTGTTCATTAATCGAAGGAATCAAGAACGTGACCAATATATCAAACGAAGTATCAACCCACAACAGCGATTTTATTGTGGGGGATACGGTTGTAATAAATACACCTCTTGAGTTCATCAATAGGACTTTTGACTCCGATGAGCTTTTCATTGTTCAGAACATTTGTGGGCTACTGAGTAATGGAGTAAACATTTTGATTAATGGTGAACGTGTAATAGCAGCAGATTCTGAATTACGTCATGCCTCAGTTGCTGAGCTGAATGCAAAGCGTCGTCTTTCAAATGCTAAACAAGTATTTGCGGAGGTTTCATGAATATAAAGCTCCCTGATTACAAGCAACTTCAGGCGATCCAGTCCTGGTATGAGCCAGCATTAAAACTTTTGAACGATCTGCTTGAGCGTAACAAAGCTAATCTCCGTAAGCGTGGTTACAACGAAGAGAATGCCGCAATTACCCGTGAAGAGTTTAGGCAGCAACTCGCACGCCGTGGACGCATTACTTTGCATTTGGCCGGAGAAATTGAAACGAGTTTGTTTAAAGCCCAAAAGATTGAATACATGGGCGGATATTTAAGACCTAAGGTGGATGAATTATGAGTTTAGATGCAACTGTCTGGGCTTGGAAAAAGCAATTCACCCAAATAAAAGGTGGATCATCCCCAGCGTTAAAGAAATTAGTATTGCTATCCATGGCCGATCGAGCAGATGAGCAGCATTGCTGTTATCCAAGTACAAGTCGATTAGCTGAGGATTGCCAAATTAATAAAAAGACACTTTTTAAGATATTGGAAGAGCTGATTGAAGACGGCGTTATTTTTGATACAGGTGAGCGGAAGGGTCGAACCAAGCAGGTAATTGTGTACCGATTAATTGGTGTACAAGGTCGTGAGCAAACAGTACCAACGTTGGAACACTTAGATGATGAAAGCCTTGATAGCCAAGGCTCGGATTCTGAAACAGTACCAACATTGGAACAGTTCCAACATTTCCATGAAAGAGTACCAACATTTCCATTAAACAGTACCAATATTGGTACACGGAATCTACCAAAGAACCTCCCATTAGAATCTAAAAATAAAAACCACTGGCTTTGTTCAAAAAAATTGAGTTTGGAAATTGCTCAAGCAAATCCTGATATCGATACAAACGAGATCATTTCATCAACTTGGTTCAACCGTGAGCTAAGAGCATTTGAATTATTCAATGCGGAAAAGAGTATGTGTGATGAACTCATGATTTACCACTTTGCAAACTGGTTACTTGAAGCGAAAGCAAAACAGGATCGTTTGAAAAACTCATCTCAACCAACCCAGAAGCAACCAGCTAAATCCAAGAATACTTTGACTGACAAACAAAGATATTTCTTTGCAAGCAAGTTATCCCGTTTACCTGAGTTCGCTAAATACTCCGAAGGTAACGAAAGCTATGAGCAACTGGCTAAGCGCTTGGAGTCAATGCTTAAAGAACCTGAAAACCTTAAAAAGTGGGCTGAGTACCTTATCAACATCAGCAACGAACATAAGGGGAATGCAGCCTGATGAGTAGTATGAGTCTCGCCCAGTACCGTGAAGAAATTCTTAAGCTGTCTCATCAGCCTAAGGCTGCTAAACGCAACAAGTTCAATGCCAGTAAGGTCTTATGCAATGGTATGACCTTTGACAGCAAAAAAGAGTACAAGCGGTACATCGAGCTCAAGGCTATGCAGCAACGCGGAGAGATTACCGGGCTAGATCATCACACTAAGTTTGAACTTGCACCTAAAACCAAGATAGAGGGAGAGAAACGGGCAAAGCCAGCAATTCGTTATTTTGCTGATTTCACATACTACATAGCAGATAAATACATAGTTGAAGATGTGAAGTCGGCAGCAACTAGAAATTTACCAAGTTATCGCTCTAAAAAACACTTAATGAAAACGATTCACGGCATTGATATTAAAGAGGTATGAACAGATGAATGCAAAACTTACAATTATGCAGACAACGGAATGGTCAAAATATAGTACAGAGGATTGGTTTCGTCAATTTGGTGCCTGGATAAACGGCGATACTGAAAGAAAGCAAAAATTTTATAAAGCCTACCCAAAAAAGAAATTGAGCAAAAAGCAGCGTGAAGAAATGCTTGCAAAGTATATGAATGATGAAGGTTATAAAGAGCCAACTTTTAGTAAGGGGATTACATGTAAAATTAGTGATAATGAAGCGCGGGCATTTCAACGTATTATTTTGGACTTAAGACAGCATGAAAGCGATGTTTTACAAGAATGGCTGGATGTGATCTGGTGTGTATGTGTAGATGATAATAAGTTGAGACAAGTAGCAGCATTATTTGAGACTTCAACAATACAAATACGACAGGATATGAAATGCGGTTTGGCGTTTATTTCTGGAAGATATCCAAATTTAAAATCCGACATACTACTAAAGTGAAGTTTTGATATAATTGTTTTTGAAGTAAAAGTGAATTTAGCTTTCTTGTATTAACTTAACAATAAAGCATTGCGAATTATTTGAAGGGAACTTTGGCAAAAATATGATTGTAGATATTCCTACTAAACTTGATTTCTACACTTCAGCAGACCATATGGTGAATGAAGCTTGGGAAAAAATTGCTCAATTAGCTCATTTACATTATGAAGTAGCAAATCGAGAGCACTTTCATATTTCGAAAGAAAATATTTACGAAGAAAATAAATTGAATTTAGATAATTATTGGAATTTTGCGAGGCCAAAATTAATTTCTGCACTTACTTTGGTTTTACAATCTGTGGAATTTCGGCTTAAAGGATTGATTGCAGAAATTTCTCCTTACTTACTATTGTCCAGTAGCTCTAGACAAATTCCAAAGGCAGATGAAAAGGGTGTAATTTCATTCAGTCATTTTCATTCCATCGATGCACAAGATTTGATAACTGTCTATGAAACATTTTCAGATAAAAAACTCAGTTCAAAATTTAGAAAATGGTATGAAGAAATAAGAATTCTTCGTAATAAATTTATGCATACTGTTGATAAAAATTCAGATATTTCTCCTGAGTTAATTTTTAAAAGTATTGTCTATTCTTACAATGAACTAAATGATAATGAATTCCATTGGATTCTTCATAGATACAAATATAAAGCTGTGAATTCACATCAGGGCATGAATTTTGAAAAAGAGTCAGTTTCTGGATATATATTTGAAATGTTGCAAGTTCATTATGAATTAACTGGTGCAATTAATGTCTGTTCAAGAGAAGTTGCAAATGAAATTTTCGGTTTTGATATTGAGGCAAAAAGATTTACATGTAAACACTGTGTTTCAATTATGTCTCGTTACGAGTGGTTTGATAGTAAGCATCTAGATACTTGTATCGGAACTGTGCAAGTTAATAAAAGATCAGGTTTATATCAATGTGTGGTCTGTCGAAATGAGTATGAAACGTTACCAGAGTCAGTTTTCGACAATAGCTAATTTAGGACTTGCTTGTGTACACAGGATATGGCATATTTATGTTACGCTGGTTTTTTTATATTTAAAGTTAAAGCTAATTTAAAACACTCACTTTTTCGGGTTTAGTTTACTATCCAATAATGAAACATATATTGAGTTTTTTATGAGTCACCTCGTTCTAGATTTTTTAAAAGATAAAAGCCCTCTAAATGTTAAAAAACTATCTTTAAATCCTTCTCTAACTTCAATGTCTCAGATAGTGTTCCTTGATAGACAGGTTATAAAATATTTCACTCAACATGAAAAATATAATTCTGCTGAAGTAGTTAATTTTAGAGAAAATGTTTTATCTAAATATGATAAAAGTTGTAATATAATTTCAATTATGACCGCCTTTTATGAAGGTGGTAGTGGAAATTTCGAGACTGAAGGGCAAAAAAGACGTACCGCAATTTTGGATTTGAAAGGCATTGACGATTATTTTAAATACGCAAGCGTAGATGAGAAGCTTTATTTTAAAAGCATGAAAAGTGCTACACATGCATTTACTTTAGATTCAGGCATACTTGAAAAAAATAGAAAATTCACAGCAATTATTAACAAAACATATGAGCTGTATTTAGAATTGAAAGATTTAAAATTCAATGGTATGGATATAATAAATCGAACTAAAGTGCTAAAAACTGAAATGGATAAACAAGATGTTAGTATTGGTGATCCAATTGCCCAGTATTGTTTTTCACTCTTGACGGATTATTTGAATGCAAGAAGTATTTTTAAGGTTAGTGGTTTAGAAAATCAAACCGCTGAAGTAATTAGTAAAAGACTTTACAATTCATATGCTGACTTAAGAATTGTACTTTTTCTTCATAACTTTAAAGCTCGAGTATCAAACAAAAAGCGAAATTTTGATGTTTGTTTCGTTACATTTGATGGGGCATTGCAAATATTTTATGACCAAATGTTCTCGAATGTTGAAATTCAATATTCTAGTGTTGATTCGATAGGTCGAATGACTAATTTGTGTAAGAGTTCTATTAACTTTGAAATTTTTAATGAAAATAGTTTTAAAAAAGAGGAATTTGAAATTTTCAAGAATTTGTTTTGGCAATGGTCTGATGTAAATTGATTTTAAACCGTTGTTAAGGTGGTTTTTTATGGTTGAATTTTATTAGAAGATCAATATTTTAAAATTATCAGGAACACGTGAGCGCAAAAATGTTGTGTGGAGTACTTTTACCAAATATTTAGTAAGACTATTCAGGTTTTTGTAAACGAATCTAATTTGGATAAAGTATGTTGTCTTATAGAATAAAAAGCTAGATTTACATCTAGCTTTTAAAGTTAAACTTTATCAACAATTATCTCAAATCTAAAAAACATGTTTGAGAAATCTTGAAGTGTCATTTCCTTTGTATATTTATTAATGTTGGTAGTTACCGTAACATTAAGAATGGACTCATCGTTAGGTCCTTTGTTGTTTTCCACAAAAACATTAATCTTTGTTGCAAATTCATCTTTAGAAAATTTAAAAATTTTTGATAAATTATTGTTGTACTGATAATCAACATTTTCTAACTCAATAGTTCCTTTCCAACTAGGGTGGTTCATATTTTCCATCTAATAACAACCTGTTAATTTAAAGT